>NZ_JCALCF010000059.1:0-10363 GCF_059812185.1 Mycobacterium sp. NGS67 | reverse complement strand
CGCGCGCGCCGTACGCGCGGGTGCGCCGTGCTCACCCGAGCCCGTCCAGCCCGGCGTCCACGACGTCGAAGGCGTTGCCGAGCGCGTCCGGCAACGGGACCGACTCGTCGCTCAGCCAGCACTGGTAGGCGCTCAACGCCACCCCCAGCATCGTCCAGGCCACGGTCTGCGGCAGCAGGTCGGTGGTCTTGGTTGCCGTCCGGCGCGCCACGAACCCGGCTATCACGTCTCGCCAGCCCGCATACATCGTCATCGAATACGCTTGCAGCTCAGCGGTTTCCAGGATCACCCGCATGCGCTGCCGGTGGCGTGCGGTTTCGCACTCGTCGAAGGTGTTGAAGTCCAGCAGGGCCGCGCGCAACGCCTCGCGCAGCGGTACCTGCGGGTCGACGTTGTCGAGCAGTTCGCGTAGCTGGCCGAGATAGTTGTCGAATTCACCCCACGGGATCGCATTCTTGGACGCGTAGTAGCGGAACAGCGTGCGCCGCGAGATGCCGGCGGCCTGCGCGACGTCGTCCACGCTGACGTCGGCGAAGCCGCGGGCGGCGAACAGGTCGATGGCGACGTCGGCGATGTGCAGCGGGGTCGTCGAGCGACGCCGGCCGACGCGCGACTCGTGCAGCATCACATCCGCCCTTCCATTACGGCACTCGATGCCATATTGTGACCAGAACCACTCGGCATTGTCGAGACCCCCTCACGAAAGGCCACCCGCATGGACAACGAGAACCAGACCGAGACCGAGCTCGTCACCGAGACCCTCGTCGAAGAGGTCTCCATCGACGGCATGTGCGGGGTCTACTGACCGTGCCGGCGCCCGCGCAGGCCGGGCAGCTTGACGTAGGCGTGTTCGACCCCGACCGCGGCTGGCGTCTGCATCCGCAGGTGGCGGTTCGGCCGGAACCCTTTGGGGCGCTGTTGTATCACTTCGGCACCCGCAAGCTGTCGTTCCTGAAGAACCGCACCATCCTCACCGTGGTGCAGTCGCTGGCCGACCATTCCGACGTCCGCTCGGCGCTGCACGCTGCCGGCGTCGACGCCGCCGACCAAGGGCCGTATCTGCACGCGTTGTGTGTGCTGGCCGATTCGAAGATGCTGCTGCCGCAGGAGGACCAATGACCGCGCCCGCGAAGGTGCCCAGGCTCATCGAGCAGTTCGAACGCGGACTGGATGCGCCGATCTGTCTGACCTGGGAGTTGACCTACGCCTGCAACCTGGCGTGTGTGCACTGCCTGTCGTCGTCGGGCAAGCGTGACCCCCGGGAGTTGTCCACCCGCCAGTGCAAGGACATCATCGACGAGCTCGAACGCATGCAGGTGTTCTACGTGAACATCGGCGGCGGGGAACCCACTGTGCGCGCGGACTTTTGGGAGCTGGTGGACTACGCCACCGCACACCACGTCGGGGTGAAGTTCTCCACCAACGGCGTGCGCATCACACCCGAGGTCGCCGCGCGACTGGCAGCCAGCGACTACGTCGACGTCCAGATCTCGCTGGACGGCGCGACCGCCGAGGTCAACGACGCCGTCCGCGGTCCCGGCTCCTTCGACATGGCGGTTCGTGCGCTGCAGAACCTCGCCGACGCGGGCTTCCGGGACGCCAAGATCTCGGTGGTGGTCACCCGGCACAATGTCGACCAGCTCGACGAATTCGCCGCGCTGGCAAGCCGTTACGGCGCGACGCTGCGCATCACCCGTCTCCGGCCGTCCGGGCGCGGCGCCGACGTCTGGGAGGAGCTGCACCCCACCGCCGCCCAGCAGGTCCAGCTGTACGACTGGCTGGTCGCCCACGGCGAGCGGGTGCTCACCGGTGACTCGTTCTTCCACCTGGCGCCGCTCGGCCAGTCCGGGGCACTGGCCGGGCTCAACATGTGCGGCGCCGGCCGAGTGGTCTGCCTGATCGACCCGGTGGGCGACGTCTACGCGTGCCCGTTCGCCATCCACGACCGGTTCTTGGCCGGGAACGTGTTGAGCGACGATGGTTTCCAGAACGTGTGGCAGAACGCGCCCCTGTTCCGCGAGCTACGCGAGCCCCAGTCGGCGGGAGCCTGCGGCAGTTGTGGCCACTATGACAGCTGCCGAGGCGGCTGCATGGCGGCCAAGTTCTTCACCGGCCTGCCGTTGGACGGCCCGGATCCCGAATGCGTCCAGGGTTACGGTGCGCCGGCCCTGGCCACCGAGCGCGAGACGCCGCGGCCCCGCGTCGACCATTCGCGCGGCAAACGGATCGGCACTCCGGTGCCGCTCACTCTCTCGATGCGGCCGCCGAGCAGATTCTGTAACGAAAGTCCCGTATAGCTATGGCAGACCAATGGTTTGAAACTGTCGCTATTGCCCAACAACGCGCTAAGCGCAGACTGCCGAAATCGGTCTATTCGTCTCTGATTTCGGCCAGTGAAAAAGGCGTGACGGTTGCCGACAATGTCGCGGCGTTCAGCGAACTCGGTTTTGCGCCCCACGTGGTCGGCGCCAGCGAAAAGCGCGATCTGTCGACGACTGTTATGGGACAGGACATTTCCCTGCCGGTGCTGATTTCGCCCACCGGTGTCCAGGCCGTCGACCCGGACGGGGAGGTGGCCGTGGCACGGGCCGCGGCCGCGCGTGGCACCGCGATGGGGCTGTCGTCGTTCGCCAGCAAGCCCATCGAAGAGGTTATCGCCGCCAACCCGAAGATTTTCTTCCAGATCTATTGGCTCGGCGGGCGCGACGCGATCGCCGAGCGGGCCGAGCGGGCACGGCAAGCCGGTGCCGTCGGCCTGATCGTCACCACCGACTGGACGTTCTCGCACGGACGGGATTGGGGCAGCCCCAAGATCCCCGAAGAAATGAACCTCAAGACCATGCTGCGCATGTCGCCGGAGGCGATCACCAAGCCGCGCTGGCTGTGGAAGTTCGGCAAGACACTGCGGCCGCCGGATCTACGGGTGCCCAACCAGGGCCGACGCGGCGAGCCGGGCCCGCCGTTCTTCAACGCCTACGGCGAGTGGATGGGCACCCCCCCGCCGACCTGGGAAGACATCGCCTGGCTGCGTGAACTGTGGGGCGGACCGTTCATGCTCAAGGGCGTGATGCGCGTCGACGACGCCAAAAGGGCTGTCGACGCAGGTGTTTCGGCGATCTCGGTGTCCAATCACGGCGGCAACAACCTGGACGGCACACCGGCGTCCATCCGGGCCCTGCCGGCCGTGGCGGCCGCCGTCGGCGACCAGGTCGAAGTGCTGCTAGACGGAGGTATCCGGCGGGGTAGCGACGTCGTCAAAGCCGTGGCGCTGGGGGCGCGGGCGGTGATGATCGGGCGTGCCTACCTGTGGGGTCTGGCCGCGGCCGGCCAAGCAGGTGTGGAAAACGTGCTGGACATCCTGCACGGTGGCATCGACTCCGCGCTGATGGGTCTCGGGCATTCGTCGATCCACGACCTCACCGCGGACGACATTCTGATTCCCGACGGGTTCACCCGGGAGTTGGGCGCGCGTTAGGGCAACGGCGATTTCGGGTAACGCTCCCTGTACCACAGAGTTGGTTGTCCCGGAAGAGCTTTAAATGTCGCTACCCACAAAGCTGATACGGACGTGGCAGTCGTGGCTTACGAGCACGGATTTTGTCCGTCGGTCGAGATGGCGGAAAAAAAATTCGGTAGATAGGGCAACAATTGGTGCACGCCAGGTTAATTCGTCCTACCATCGGCGAGTGCCAATGCTCGGCGAACTGGGGAGTGCAACGTCGCAGCAACTCTCAATATCCACCCCGCCGTCAATTTTGATCCCGTTGGGATCCACCGAACAGCACGGCCCGCACCTTCCGCTGGACACCGACACCCGCATCGCGGCGGCTGTCGCGCGTGCTGCCGCGGAGCGTCTCGACTGGCTGGTGGCCCCCCCGATCGCCTACGGCGCCAGCGGCGAGCACCAGAGTTTCCCCGGCACCATCTCGATCGGCATCGAAGCCCTGACGATGCTGCTGGTGGAGTACGGCCGGTCGGCCACCTGCTGGGCGCATCGACTGGTGTTCGTCAACGGCCACGGCGGTAACGTCGATGCACTGCGCCGCGCGCTGCGGGTGCTGCGATCCGAGGGCCGCGACGCCGGCTGGTGCCCCTGTGTGACGACCGGCGGCGACGCGCACGCCGGGCACACCGAAACATCGGTGTTGCTGCACATCTCACCGGACGAGGTCCGCACCGACCGGGTGGTGACCGGCAACGAGGCGCCGCTGGGCGAGTTGCTGCCGTCGATGCGGCGGGGTGGGGTTGCGGCGGTGAGCCGGATCGGCGTGCTGGGGGACCCGACCACTGCGACCGCCGTCGAGGGAAAAAGGATCTTCGCCGAGATGGTCGACGACGCCGAGCGTCGCCTCGTCCGGTGGATGCCCGGGCCCGACGGGATGTTGACGTGACCGCGACCAGGCTGCCGGACGGGTTTGCCGTGCAGGTCGATCGCCGCGTGCGGGTGCTCGGCGACGGCAGAGCCCTGCTCGGCGGGTCGCCGACCCGGTTGCTGCGATTGGCGCCGGCCGCCCAGAGCATGCTGTCCGACGGACGCCTCAAGGTCAGCGACGAAGTCAGCGCCCAGTTGGCCCGTACCCTGCTCGACGCCACGGTGGCGCATCCGCGCCCGGCATCGGGACCGTCGCATCGTGACGTCACTATCGTTATACCGGTGCGCGACAACGTGATCGGGGTGCGCCGACTGGTGACCTCGCTACGTGGGCTGCGCGTCATCGTCGTCGACGACGGTTCGTCGCGTCCGGTCGAGGTGGAGGATTTCGCCGGCTCCCACTGCGACATCGAAGTGCTGCATCACGTTCGCAGCAAGGGTCCGGCGGCCGCCCGCAACACCGGCCTGGCCGCCTGCGGCACCGACTTCGTCGCGTTCCTGGATTCCGACGTGGCGCCCAGGCGCGGATGGCTGGAAGCTTTGCTGGGCCACTTCTGCGATCCCACCGTCGCACTGGTCGCTCCCCGCATTGTCGGGCTGGCGCAGACCGAGAACGTGATAGCCAGGTACGAGGCGGTGCATTCGTCGCTGGACCTCGGTCTGCGGGAGGCGCCGGTATTGCCGCACAGCACGGTCTCCTATGTTCCCAGCGCCGCGATCGTGTGCCGCACGTCGGCAATCCGGGAGGTCGGCGGTTTCGACGAGACGATGCACTCGGGTGAAGACGTCGACCTGTGCTGGCGGCTGGTGGAAGCCGGTGCCCGGCTGCGGTACGAGCCGATCGCCCAGGTCGCCCATGACCACCGGACCGAACTGCGGGACTGGATCGCGCGCAAGGCCTTCTACGGCGGTTCGGCGGCTCCGCTGTCGGTGCGGCACCCCGACAAGACCGCGCCGGTGGTGATTTCCGGTTGGGCGTTGATGGCCTGGATCCTGATGTCACTCGGTACCGGCATCGCGCGACTGGCCTCGGTGGTGATCGCGGTGTTGACCGGCCGGCGGATCGCCCGGGCCATGCGCAGCGCCGAGACGACATTTTGGGACGTGATCGTGGTCGCCACCCGGGGCCTGTGGTCGGCCGCCCTGCAGTTGGCATCCGCGCTGTGCCGGCACTATTGGCCGGTCGCGCTGGTTGCGGCGATCCTGTCGCGGCACTGCAGACGGGTGGTGGTGGTGGCGGCGATATTGGATGGTGTGGCGGACTGGCTTCGCCGCCGCGACGCCGTCGAGGACGACGCCGAACCGATCGGGTTGCTGACGTTCCTGTTGCTCAAGCGTGTCGACGATCTGGCTTACGGGATCGGCCTGTGGTGCGGGGTGGTGCGCGAACGCAACCTGGGCGCGCTCAAGCCGCAGATTCGGACGTAACCGCCACCTTGACCGCAGCCGCTCGGCACAGCGACGTGTTGATCGTGGGCGCCGGAAGTGCCGGTTCTGTTGTCGCCGAACGTCTTTCCGCTGATTCCGGCTGTTCGGTGCGGGTGCTGGAGGCCGGCCCCGGACTCGACGACGCCGACGCGGCGTCCCGGACCCGCAACGGTCTGCAATTGCCGATCGGCGTGCACAGCCCGCTGGCCGAGCGCTATCTGACCACCCTGACCGATCACCCGGTGCGCCAGATCCCGATCGTGCGGGGGACGACGGTGGGCGGCTCCGGTGCGGTCAACGGCGGTTACTTCTGCCGCGCGCTGCCCGGCGATTTCGACGAACTCGGCATTCCCGGTTGGGCGTGGTCCGACGTGCTCGCGCACTTTCGGGCCATCGAGACCGACCTCGACTTCGACACGCCCGCGCACGGCGGCAGCGGACCCATCCCGGTACAACGGACCTCCGAAATGACCGGCGCCAGCGAAACCTTCGTCACCGAGACCCGTCGCGCCGGGTACTCCTGGCTTCCGGATCTCAACGACGTCGGGCCGCGGCTGCCGTCGGGCGTGGGCGCGGTACCCCTGAACATCGTCGACGGCGTCCGGACCGGTTCGGGAGCCGCGTTTCTGATACCCGCACTGGGACGTCCCAACCTGACGCTACAGGCGCACACGCGTGCGGTCGGTGTGCGTTTCTCCGGGGCGACGGCGGTGGGGGTCGACGCCGTCGGGCCCGATGGCCCCATCGCGTTCAGCGCGGATCGAATCGTGTTGTGTGCAGGAGCGATTCGGTCAGCGCAACTGCTGATGCTCTCGGGCATAGGGGAGGAGGCGGTGCTGCGCGCTGCCGGCGTGGGTGTGCGCGCGAAGCTGCCGGTCGGGATGCGCTGCAGCGACCACCCGGAATGGGTAATGCCGACCAGTTGGGATGTGGCAGTGGATCGTCCGGTCCTGGAGGTGGTGTTGAGCACTGTTGACGGCATCGAGATCCGCCCTTACACAGGTGGTTTCGTGGCGATGACCGGAGACGGCACCGCCGGGCACCGCGACTGGCCGCACATCGGTGTGGCGCTCATGCGTCCCCGGGCGCGTGGACGTGTCACCCTGGTGTCGCCGGATCCCGACGTGCCGCCGCGCATCCGACATCGCTACGACAGCGAGCCTGCCGACGTATCGGCGTTGCGCGCCGGCAGTGAGCTGGCTCGCGAATTATTCGGCGCAGCAACGCATATCGGTCCTGATGTGTGGTCGACATCGCAGCACCTGTGCGGCAGCGCACCGATGGGGGCCGACGGTGACCCGCACGCGGTCGTCGACAACCGCTGTCGGGTAACAGGTTTGGACAACCTCTGGGTGATCGACGGTTCGGTGCTG
Organism: Mycobacterium sp. NGS67; assembly: GCF_059812185.1. NCBI lineage: Bacteria > Bacillati > Actinomycetota > Actinomycetes > Mycobacteriales > Mycobacteriaceae > Mycobacterium > Mycobacterium sp. NGS67. The sequence goes on along the minus strand of NZ_JCALCF010000059.1, from coordinate 3,190 downwards.
CCGGTGGTACCCAGCCGCGGTCCGCACGCGACGATAGTGATGCTGGCCCACCGTGCGGCCGAATTCGTTGCCTGAGGTCAGGCGGACGCCGACTGTTCGGAAGCATCCCATCGCGGGCCCGGCGACAACGCCGTCGCCGGCGTCGCGCGGGCGGCCAGCGGGGCCGGCAATGCAGACAACGCGGCCGTCGAACCGCCCACCTCCACAACCTCTTCGGGGCCAGTCGGTAGCGGCGGGATCGGTTGACGTTTCACCGACCCCACCGATCCCGCCGCTACTGCCGACCCCGGCGAAACCACCGGCGTAGCCGCCGATGCTGTCGCAGAGCCCCCCGGCCCCAACGGTCCTGAAGTGAGTGCCACCGTCTGCGCGGCGGCAGGCGCCACAGCGGCGCCCTGGCTGAGCACCGAGTGTCCCATTGTCGGTTGGGGCACCGCCGCTTCGGCCTGAATGCTCGAGTTGTTCGCGGCCTCGCTGAGACCATACTGCTGCCCGCCGAGACTCATCAGCTGCACGAACTGGTTGTGAAACTGGCTCGCTTGCGCGCTGAGTGCCTGGAAAGCCTCGGCGTGGGCCCCGAACAGCGTCGCGATCTCCGCCGACACGGCATCCGCGCCCGCGGGGATCAACACCCCTGTCGTCGGGGCCAAAGCCGTCGTGCCGGCATCGCTGATCGCTGCACCGATATTCGCCAAATCCGTTGCCGCAGCGGCAACGTACTCCGGCGCAGCGATCACATACGACATTCCGCTTCCCCCAGCTTGCCTAGATAGAGTCCGCGTGCCCGGTTACGAACCATGCCCCCGATCGATGGTAACGGGATGGGAAGGTCCGCCGCGGCGTTTTGCCGAAATGCGTCAGCGCCGCCCGGCGAGCATCCGCCGGATCGGGCGCAGCTGACGTCCGTCCCGCCCGGGCGCCCAGAGACCGATCAGGACCGCGAAAATACCCACGATGACGGCCAGCACGGTCGTGGAGGCGTGCATCGAGGTCAGGAACGCCGTCTTGCTCAGGACGGCCAGCCGGTCCCCCGGTGGTCCCATGCGTTCGGCGATCTCCATGGCTTTGGCCAGCGAGTCGGCGGCCGGGCCACGGACGGACGCAGGGAAGTCGGACAGTGCGGTGGCCAGCTCGTGCGTGTAGCGACCGGCCAGAATCGAGCCGGCGACCGCGATTCCCAGCGCACCGCCCATCTCACGCGCGGTGTCGTTCACGGCCGAGGCAACCCCCTGCTTCGCATCCGGTACCGCGGCCATGATCGCCGAAGTCGTCGGTGCCGTGCACAAGCCGATGCCTGAAGCGAGAATCAATGTCGGCCAAGCGAACTCGAGGTAGGTCGAGTGCAACCCGATGCCGTGCATGCATGCGAAGCCGACAGCCATCAACAGCGTGCCGGAGAACAGCACCACGCGCAGGCCCAGCCGAGGCACATACCAGAAGGAGGTGGCCGACAGGATCCCCAACGGGATCATGAACGGGCCGAGCGCAATTGCCGTCATCAGCGGCGAGTAGCCCATGATCTGCTGCACGTACTGCATGGCCAGATAGAAGAAGCCGAAGGTGGCGCCGAACAGGACGATGATCGCCGCGACTCCGGTGGTGAAGGCGGGATTGCCGAACAGTCGAACGTCCAAGAGCGGCTGGCGTTTCCGGTATTCGACGAGTCCGAAGATCCCGATCACGACAGCGCCGGCGACCAGACCGCCCCACACCGTCGAGTCGCTCCAGCCCCGGGTGGGCGCTTCCAGAATGGCGAACACCGAGATCGCCATCGCCGAGCCGATCAGGCCCGCGCCGAGCCAGTCCACCCGGGGGGCAGCGCGGTCGCGTGACGGTGCGACCGTGCAGGCCATCGCGAAGATGACCGCGCCGGAGGCTCCCAGTGCCCAGAAGATCGCGTGCCAGTCCCAGAACCGCAGGATCACCCCGGAGCCCAGCATGCCCAGTACGCCGCCGGAGCCCGCGGTGCCCGCCCAGATACCGACGGCCTTGATGCGCTGCTCCTTCGGATAGGCCACGGTCAGCAGTGACAACGTCGCCGGCATCACCAATGCGGCCCCGACGCCGGCGAGCGCGCGGCCGGTGATGATCTGGCTCGGGGAATGCAGCAGCGCCGGCGCAATCGACGCCAGGGAAAAGATCGTCAACCCGGTCAGCAGCGAGCCGCGCCTGCCGTAGCGGTCGCCGATGGCGCCCGCGGGCAGGAGCAGACAGGCCAGCGCCAGGGTGTAGCCGTCGACGATCCAGGTGAGCTGGGTCTGGGAAGCGGAAGTGGCCACCGCCAGATCGCCCAACGCCGTATTCAGTGCGGTCATCGACGCGACCACCAGTGATACTGCGGCGCAGGCCACGACCAGTGTCCACGTCCGGGCGCGGGAACTGCTGCCGACGTCTGGGGTCTCAGTACGCTGATCGGATGGGAGCAGGGTCTCATCAGGTCGTACCAGTGTTTCGACCATGGTGCTGCGCCTCCTTTCGGGGGCGAGGTAGTGTCCGAGACTAACGGTCTCGTGCATAGACGGTGCGGCCCGAGCCGAAACAGGGAGGTGCATCACTATCGACGGGGGGAGTGACACAGATCCCCGACCGGCTCGGTCCAGGGCCCGGTTGCTGGAGGCCGCTGCCGCGCTGTTGCGGTCCGGGGGTCCCAGCGCGGTGACGATTGATGCGGTCACCCGCGCGGCAAACGTGGCGCGGGCCACCCTGTATCGGCACTTTCCGAGCGGAAACGATTTGCTGGCAGCAACTTTCAGCAGCCTGATCCCGGCGGCGCCGATGCCGCCGGCGGAAGGTTCGCTGCGGGACCGGCTGATAGCCCTGTTGCTGGCACAGGCCGAGGTGATCGCCGAAGCTCCCGCCGCGCTGACGGCCACCGCGTGGCTGGCTTTGGGGTCCGATCTGCAGGAGTTGCCAGAACCGCGTCGTGGTCAGGCCGCCGAGAGCGCGATGAGCACGCTGCGCGAGCGCATCGCGCAGCAGTACGCGGCGCCGTTCGACGTGATCTTCGACAGTCCCGAGGCGGTGGCCGAGCTGGGCGAGGTCGACCGGTCCCGGGCGATTGCGCTGCTGATCGGACCGCTGGCATTGGGTCGGCTGTCCACGCTGCCCGACTTCGACTACCGCGAGACGGTGCAGGCGGCCGTCGACGGCTTCCTGCACGTGCAGCGCGCCCAGGCGCATGCCGCTTCTG
>NZ_JCALCF010000058.1:0-10416 GCF_059812185.1 Mycobacterium sp. NGS67 | reverse complement strand
TCAGCTCACGAGGCCAACGCGGTGCGCACAGGCGTCCGGACGGCGGTGGCCGTCAACACCGTCCCCCAGGCGCGGGCCGCGCCCCGGCGCATCGCATCCGGGTCACCTGTGGTGAGAAACCGCCGGACGGCCGGGTCCGCGCGCTGATGGTGCGGGTACCGGGCGGCGATCGCGGCCGCCATGTGCTCAGCCGGATCGATCAGCCGGGTCTGTGGTAGCGCCGCGGTGAACCAGCGGGATGCGGCGGGGTAGTGGGTACAGGCCAGCACCAGCGCATCCGCCCGTCGCAGCGGGGCGACGATCCTGGCCAGATCGGCCTGGAACTGCGTCGAACCGGTGCGCCCGGCTTCAATGTGCGCCGAAAGTGGTTGTGCGACACGGCACATCACCTCTCGGCCCGGCCGGGCGAGACCACGGCGGTACTGACCGGCGGCGATGGTACGCCGCCCACCGACGACGCCGATGCGGTCCAAGTCCCCGGGTACCGAGGCCAATCCGTGGGTGATGATGCCTTCCACCGGGACGACAGCCGTCCTCAACCGGTCCACGACCGTGCTGGCCGCGTTGCATGCCAGCACCACCTCGGTGGCGCCTCGTTCGGCGAGGGCGGCAATCACGGTCATCAGGCGCTCGGCCAACGCGTCGGGCGGCAGCCGGCCATAGGGTGTGGCGCCGGCGTCCGACCAGTACAGCACCGGCAGTCCAGGCACCGACCGGTCCAGGGCGTTGAGCAGACCGACGCCGCCGATGCCCCAGTCGACGATGCCCAGGCATGGCGTCATGGGTAGGACAACGGGGCGGTCTGCCCCTTTTCCAGGGGCCCGGAATCGAAAGCCACGACGCGCGCCGACATGGTTGCCGTCAGTGTCTCCAGGCGGCTGTCGGGAAAGCGGCTGCCGAAATACCAGCGGTACTCGTGCTCGGCCCGGATCGGGTTGTGCCGCAACATGTTTTGCCAGTCCGCATGCGTGGTCAGCGCGGTCAGGTCGGTGGCGAACTGCGGCCGGGTGTGGCGGGTACGCAGGTGCGCGACGGCCGAACGGGCCAGCACGGGCAGGTCGCGCATCCGCGCCGGCTGTTCGACCATGTCCACCACCCACAACCGTCCGCCGGGGGCAAGCACCCGGCGGATCTCGGCCATTACCGGATCCCAGTCCAGATAGCGGAATGACAGGAAGGAGATCACCACGTCGACGTGGTCGTCGGGCACGTCCAGGGCGGGTCCGCTGACCTGACCGAATCGCAGCCGTGCGCGGCCGTGGCTGCGTTCCCGCGCCCGGGCCAGCATGGCCGCGGAACTGTCCACCCCGACGGCGAAGTCGATGTCGCCGTTGTCGTCCAGCGCGCGCAGCAAAGATCCGTTGCCGCAACCGATTTCCAGTATCCGCACGCGTCGGCCGAGCTCGTCGTGGACCGCAGCCAACCGGCTTGCGGCCCACTGCCACTCGGCTTCCCGGACGCGGATGTCGGCGTAGGCGCGGTCGTAGAGCTCGGCGACCCGGTCATAGGAACGCCCGGGTTGGGTTGCGGCGGGCAGGCTTTCGATCATCGGCTCGGCGGGACAGCCCAGGTACTTGCGCATGCTGCCGGCCCAGCCGTGCGACTTCTTGCCCGGAGCCGCGATCAGGTAAAGATCCGGGCGAGCCGCCGGATGGCGGCCCGCCCACGCAAACCGGTCCTTGCGAAGCGACACGGTGGTGTAGTTGTGGTTGCCGAACGTGGGTACCCCGAACACGTCGGCGAAGAACGGAGCGAACCAGCGCGCGGTCCGGCAGGCGTGAAAGTAGGCGCGACCATCGGGCGTGAACGGGATCGTCATGGCCCGCCATTCGTGCGGCGAGAACTGCTCAGGCCAGTCCGTCGAGCCGAACATCGGGCCGTACATGCCCGAATGGCTGATCAAGTGCAATTGGCTGATGAGCCTGCCGGACAGGGCGAGCCAGGCGAGTTCGGTTTCGAAATCCGCCTTGTGCCGAACCCCGGAGACGATCACTTCCGCGTCGGGGTGTGCGGCGGCCAACTCGCGCCCCATCGTCGCAGCGGCCACCGCGAACTCGGCGGATCCGCCGCGGTAGTGGGTGGTGTGCGCCACCCAGATGACCGGCCGCTGTTGGGGTTTCGGCGCGACGTCGGCAAAGGGAACCCGCACGTGGTCACCCGCCGGGATCCACGCGCCGAAGTCGCCGACGAGCTCGAGCGCCTCGCCGCGCTCCAGGTCGAAGACCCGCATGCCCGCCGGCGGCGGGCTGTACAGGTGCAGGGTGAGACCGCCTGTGTCGGCGGCCATGTCGTGGATGACGTCGGGCGAGATCTCGATGGCCGCGTCCGGCGCGCGCAGGATTCTCTCGATGACGGCGAGTTGTGTTCCGGCCCAGTCGAATCGCCGCTCGTGGAACAGTCCTTCGACCGCGACCACGAAACCACCCGATCCGCCGTGATCGTGCGGGGCGCAACTGTGCCCGGGACGCCAGCGGGCGAGCATGATCTCCACCTGGTCGTCGACGCGCAGGATCGACCGGGAGTACGGTTCACCGTCGCCGGGTTCTTGCGCCAGCGTCGAGAGCAGCGGGCGGGCCGCCGCAGTGCGGGCCAGCAAGTCGGGACCGGGAACTTCGCCGCGCACCGCGACGCGGGCCAGTGCGTCAAGGAGCGAAGCCAACTCGGCGAGCGGTTCGCGTGTGCTCGGTGCTGACGGGTGCGCGATGTCGGTCATGAATGATCCCTTTTCGACGAACCCGCCCGAAGTGGCCGTCGTGACGATGTTGTTACCGAGGCAACGCTCTCGCCGGGATCTACAAGGATTCTTGGAAGATTCTTGGAGCGGTCGAGCCGGCCGGACCGATCAGGTCGCGGCCAGCAGCTCGGCCATCTTCGGAATGATGGCCTGCAGCGCCTTGAGCGGGCGGATCATCACCTTGAACGAAACGATCTTGTCCGCGTCGTTCCAGTGGATGATGTCGACGCCCTCGACGGTGATGCCGTCGATCTCAGCGCTGAACCGCAGGATCGCGGACTTCTCGCTGTACCAGTGTTCGAGGTAGCGGAAGTTGTTGCCCGCGAACAGCTTTTCAGCTGCCAGCAGGTAGGCGCGGGTCTTGGCGCGGCCCTGCTGGGGGGTGAAGACGGCGGGGGAGTAGAACGTCGCGTCGTCGTCCAGCAACTCGTCCAGGGCGCCCGGGGCACCCGACTCGATGAAGGCCAGCCACCGCTGGATGACGGGCGGTGTCACACCGAGGCCCGCGCCGCGGTCATGCCTGCCAATCGCCCGGTGATCAGCTCCTCGGCCTCGCTGACGATCCGCGACACCAGCTCGCCGACCGTCGGGATGTCGTTGATCAGGCCCATCGCGGTGCTGACGCTCCAGATGCCGGCATCGAGGTCGCCGTCGTCGAACACCCGGCGGCCCCGCACCCCGGCCACCAGGTCCTTGATGTCCTCGAAGCTGCCGCCGTCCTTGAGGATCTCGACGACCTCGCGGGACACCACGTTGGATGCGACCCGCGCGGTGTTGCGCAAGCTGCGGAAGATCAGCTCGGTGCCGCGCTCGTCGCCGGCGACGATGGCCTCCTTGACGTTCTGGTGGATGCAGGATTCGGCGGTGCACATGAACCGCGAGCCCATGTTGATCCCGTCGGCGCCCAGCGCCAGCGCCGCGACCAGGCCTCGGGCGTCGGCGAACCCGCCGGAAGCGATCATCGGGATCTCGATCTTGTCGGCCGCCGCCGGGATCAGCACCAGCCCGGGGATGTCGTCCTCACCGGGATGGCCCGCGCATTCGAAGCCGTCGATGCTGATGCCGTCGACTCCCAGGCTCTGCGCTTTGACCGCGTGCCGCACCGAGGTGCACTTGTGCAGGACTTTGATGCCGTTGTCGTGAAACATCGGCAGGTGCGGCGCCGGGTTGGAACCGGCGGTCTCGACGATCTTGATACCGGCCTCGACGATCACCTGCCGGTACTCGTCGTAGGGCGGCGGATTGATCGCGGGCAGGATCGTCAGGTTCACCCCGAACGGCTTGTCCGTCAGATCGCGCGTCTTGGCGATCTCGTTGGCCAGATCGGCCGGCGTCGGCTGGGTGAGCGCGGTGATGAAGCCCAGTGCGCCCGCATTCGCAACCGCCGCAACCAGTTCCGCGCGACCGACCCACTGCATGCCGCCCTGGGCGATCGGGTGTTCGACACCGAACGCCTCGGTGAACTTCGTCGTCAATGCCACTTCGACGTCTCCTATTTGTGCTGTTTCCGCCAGCTACGGTAGGCGTTGCCGTTTTGCCCGGCGGCGCCGGGATGCCGATCGAGCTCAGCACGCGCCGCCGGCCCGGAGTTCCGTTCGGGTCTGCTCGATCTGTTCGTAGGCATAGTTCGCCATCGCGGCGGTGGACATGGCGGCACCGGCGCGCGTGCAGGATTCATAGACGTCGCGGCCCAGCACGTCGCGCAGCTTGGCGACGAGAGTGTTGAGTTCGGGAACCGACTGGGCGGTGACCGGAGTGAACGCCGAACCGGCGAGCGTGGCGGCGGCCTGGAAACGACCCTGCCGCTCCAGAAAGCTCGCCAGCAGAGCCAGCGGCGTGCTGATCATCGTGGTGCTGCCCGACTCGTGGTGATTGCGGATGGCCAGCTCGAAGTAGTCGAGGGAGGTCAGCGGGTCGCCGTACTGCGATTCGACGCGGCACAACACGGACGCGAGATGGGAGACGCTGCTGCGGTTGCCGGAATCCTTCGCGATCGACAGGCCGCGCCGCATCGCCGTCAGGGCCCGGGCGGGATCGGTGTCGCGGAACGTGAAGCCGACGGCAAGGAGTGCGAAACAGAGCGCGAGCGGATTGCGGGTAGCCTCGGCCGCCTCGATCAAACCGTCGCACAACGCCATTGCCTCGTCGTTCGGACCCTCGATCGCCAGCGCGAAAATCAGACAGCCCCTGGTCAAGGTCAATACATCGCCATGACGCGCCAACTGCCTGCGGCTCAATTCGACACCGCGCTGTCGCTGCCCGCTCACGGTGAACGCCCCACTGGGCCAACCCCGCACGTCAAAGGGCACCGCGCCCTGATCGCGTTCGAGCAACGTCACGGCGGCTTCGGCATGTGGCACCGCGTCCTCCAGCCGTCCGGCCGAGTAACACATCGACGCCAGCAGCGTGAGAAAAGTCAGCCACGGATGGTCCGCAGCGACAGCGGGTTCCAGCAATTCTTCCGCCCACGACAGCGGTTCGAATATGTCCAGCGAATAACCCAGGAACGCCGCGTAGGCGGCGATGGTGGCGCCGCCGTCGAGGTCTCGACGGTCTACGGTCCAGCGGAAGGCAGTACGCAGATTGGCCAGCTCGACGGTGAACCACGCGTACGCCTCGCACTGCTCCGGACTGTCCCACACGGTCATGGCATCGGTGATCCTGCGGGCGAAGTGACGGGCATGCGTGTTTCGAACATCCTGTGCTACACCGTGATTGACCAATTGCTCCTCGGCGAACTCCCGGATGGTCTCCAGCATCGCATACCGTGTCCGGCCCGCCATCCGGTTCACGACCACCAGCGACTTGCGCACCAACGCATCCAGTAAGTCCAGGATTTCGTAGTCGTCACTGGCATCGACGGCCGCTACCGCGCACGCACTTTCCAGGTCGAACCCACCGGTGAACGTCGAACAGCGTTCCAGGAGAACCTGTTCCGGTTCGTCCAGGTGGTCGTAGGACCATGCCACCGCGTGCCGCAGTGTCTGATGCCGACTCAACCCGCGCCGGGAGCCGACCAGCAGTCGGAATCGGTGGTCGAGCCGGTCGCGCACTTCGATCGGCGACATCGACGCCATCCGGGATGCGGCGAGTTCAATGGCCAACGGGATTCCGTCCAACCGGCGGCAGATCTCGACGACGGCGTTTTCATCCTCGGCATCAGCGGCCGAGAACCGCGCCGAAACACTCTGTGCGCGTTCGACGAACAAGCTCGCGGACGCCGAGGTGATGCCGCCTGCCAACTCCAGGGAAGGCACCGACCACACTTGTTCGTCGGCGACTTCGAGACGTTCGCGGCTGGTCGCCAGGATCCGCACACTCGAGGACGGGGTGAGGATCGCCTCGATCAGGTCGGCTGCGGCGTCGCGCAGGTGTTCGCAGTTGTCGAAGATCAACAACCGCACTCGACCTTCCAGCGCGGAGGCGACGCTCTCGGCCACACTCTTGCCCGGTTGCTGCATGATGCCCAAGACGGCGGCCACCGCATCGGGGACCGCGGCCGGGTCGGTGACCGCCCCCAACTCGAAAAACCAGACGCCGTCCGGAAATTCGTCCGACATCCGCGCCCCGACCTCCAATGCGAGGCGGGTCTTGCCGACCCCTCCCACGCCGGCCAGGGTCACCAACCGATGAACCTTCAGTGCCGCCCGCACCTGATCGAGCTCGGACTCGCGTCCGACGAAACTCGTCAACGTCGGCCGCAGGTTGCCACGACTGGTGTCCAGGGCGCGCAGTGCGGGAAACTCGACCCGCAGCCCGGGCGCCCGGACCTGGAATACCCCGATCGGGGTGGGCAGGTCGCGCAGTCGCCGCGGCCCGAGATCGATCAGGTCGACCCCGCTGACCAACCCGGCCGTCGAATCGGTCAGCAGGATCTGGCCGCCATGGCCGGCAGACATCACCCGGGCGGCGCGATTCAGCACCGAACCGAAATAGTCTCCGTCCCGCAGCTCGGCTTCTCCCGTCGCCAAACCCATGCGCACCGGCAATTCCAGTGCTCGCTGGGCGGTCAGCGCGGCGTCCACCGCGGAGCGGGGCGAGGCGAACGCGGCGCAGACGCCGTCGCCGGTGCGCTTGAACAGCCATCCGCCGCAACTTTCGATCGCACGGCGAAGCACCTGATCGTGGGCGGCCAGCGCTGTCCGCATGCCGGCGGCGTCGGCCTCCCACCGGCGCGTCGAACCCTCCACGTCGGTGAACAAGAACGTCACGATCCCGGTAGGCGCAACCCCCGGAAGTGCGGTCACTCAGGCAGAATGCCACAGTCCGCAACCAGGTGACAGACTTCTGACGTGGCAGAACCTCAATTCACTTCGGTGGCGCCGATCGTGCCCGTGGCGAACCTCGATGCCGCTCTGGAGCGCTACCGACGGCTCGGATTCGACGTCCGGAGCTACGACGGTCCGGATCGGTACGGGTTTGTCGACCGCGGCCCGGTGTCCCTGCACTTGACCGAGTGGGCCGAACACGACCCGCTGACCACCGCCTCCAGCGTGTACTTCTACGTCAGCGACGCCGACGCGCTCTACGCCCAGTGGAAAGCGTTGGACGGTCTCGGCGGCCGACTGCATCCGCCGCACGACACCCCTTACGGCTTACGGGAGTTCGCGTACGTCGACCCGGACGGCACGCTGCACCGGGTCGGCTCGCCGCTCTAGCTGTTCCGATAGATCTTCAGAGCGGTAGTGATCATCGGAAGCTGAAGTGGCAGACGGGCAATGGCGATGGCACGCATGTACCAGGGCTTGTCCCACCACAGCCGGACCATGTTGATGTTGCCCGGCCAGACCCCCAGAAACAGCGTGATGGCCGCCAGCGCGCCGAGTCTGCGGGTGGCGGGCGCCAACAGCAACGCGCCGATGCCGACCTCCGCCACGCCCGAAGCGTGGGTGTAGAACCGCGCGGTGCCCGGCAGCTCCACCGGGATGATGTCGTCGAACGGCTTGGGCGCCACGAAGTGCAGAACCCCCATTCCGACCAACCCCGCACCCATCCGGGACGCGGTTTTCTGGACAGAGTCACGCGGGGCTAATTCTGTGGAGGTCATTCCCTCATTGTTACCTGCCGCGCCGAATCGGTCCGCACTAGACGTCGCCGCGCTGCGGTGAAGCAGGTTTCGGCGCGTGAAGCCTGGGCGTTGCGGGTGAATCCTGGGCGTTGCGGGTGAATCCTGGGCGGGATCCTGCCGATTTTTCCGCCCAGGCTCCACACCGAAAGCCGTCACTTCACGCTCAATGCCCAGGCTTCACAACCGAAGTCATGCAGCAACCGAACGTCCCAACCGGCCGGGTGAACCCCTGCTCGAGCCGGAAATTCGGAAGTCGAGTGCTACACCAATCCCGGCGCGGACCCTTCTGGACTCAACCGCCGCGCCATGTCAGAACCAGCAGACCACCGACACGTACTAGACGCCGGTGGCGCGGTGGTTGATCTCGCGCAGCACCCACGGTGGCGCGATGTGGGCGATCGTCATCAGCGCCTTGGCCTGCTTGCCGACCGCGAAGTGCGGACCGTGCGGCAGGCGAGGGCGGCCCTGGGCGATCTTGAACACCGTCTCGGCGACGTCGTCGGCCGTGAGGTTGATTCCCATCGTGCGGGTGCTTCCGGTGTCGACGCCCTGGACCATGCCGGTGTCGACGAACAGCGGCCACACGGCACACACCCGGATGTCGTCCGCGGCCCACTCCAGGTCGAGTGCCTCGGTGAGCCCGCGTAACGCGAACTTGGAAGCCGAGTACGTCGCCAACTCGGCCTGCCCGTACATCGCCGACGCCGAGGACATGTTGATGACCTGCGCGTTGGGTGTCGCGCGCAGATAGGGATAGGCCGAATGGCAGCCGTTGAGAGTGCCCTTGACGTTGACGTCGATGATGCCGAGCTGATCGGACAGCGCTATCTCGGCGAAGCGGCCCGCCTTGAGGATGCCGGCGTTGTTGACCAGCACGTCCAGCTGTCCGCCGGTATGTTCGGCCAGCTCGCCCAGCCGGGTGGCCCAGGCGTCGGCGTCCTGCACCTCCAGCGAGTCGACGACGGCGCCGGGGCTCAATTGCTCACGTAGCTCGTCGAGTGCCGCGGGGTTGCGGCCGTAGGCGGCGACGCGGTAACCCGCGCGGTCGAAGCGAAGGGCCGTTGCCCGGCCGATTCCTGCGGTCGCGCCGGTGACGGCGACGGTTTTGGTGGCCACACCCAGATCGTTCCCGCCGATGGCTGGGGATAACCGGGAATCGGACGGGAAATGTGCGGACGCTACCATCGCCCCCGGGTGACTGTTCAGGCTGAGGCAGACTCGCCGGACACCGGCCCGGGGCTCCGGCCGGGTCAGACACGGCCACTTCGATGCCCATCGCGGCGAGGTAGGAGATCTCATGGTCGAGATTCACCTGGAACGCACCATCGCGGCACCCGTGGAACGGGTCTTCGACTGGTTGGCCGACCCCGCCAGCCTGGCGGCGGCGCCGTTGGTCATCAGATCCGGATGGGCGAAAGGCTCCCCGGCGCCCGGCGCCGGCGCGACTCGGGAAGTGTGGGGGACCGGCATGTGGTTCCGCGAGGACATCACCGCCTACGACCGACCGCACAGCTACACCTACCTGATCGTGCGCTCGGTGCCCGCGTTCGACCACGACGGCGGCACGTTGACGTTCACTCCCACCGGCGAGGGCACCCACGTCGACTGGATGACCAACTACACCCACCCGCTGTACGCCGGCGGCAAGGCGATGGAGAAGATCAGCCGCCCGCTGCTGCGATGGAGCTTCCTGGCGATCCTCAACGCCTGCGCCAGGGAACTAGAGAAGTGAATCTCAGAAACGCCCGTCGTACGGGCGGTCGCGGTGCAAGACTTTTTCCATCAGTCCAATGCGGCCGTCGAGGGGTAGTCCGGGTTGGCTGGACACATGAACGCTGACCGGGCCCGTTCGCGCACCTTCGTCGTGACCGGCGCCGCGTCGGGTATCGGCCTGGCCGCCGCGCAGCGTCTGCTCGACGAAGGTGGCACCGTCATCGGCGCCGACGTGGCCGCACCGCCTGACCTCGGCGCCGAGTTCCACTTCGTGACGGCCGACATCAGCGACGAGGCCGCGGTCGAGGCGGTGTTCGCCGCGGTTCCCGACCGCCTCGACGGCGTCGTCCATTCCGCCGGAGTGGCCGGCGGCGGGCCGGTGCATCTGCTTCCCCGCTCCGAATGGGAGAGGGTCATTGCCGTCAACCTCACCGGGACATTCCTGGTGGCCAAGGCGGCGCTGGCCCGGATGATCGAGCAGCCCCGGGTCGACGGAGAGCGCGGCTCGATCGTGACGCTGGCCAGCGTCGAAGGTCTGGAGGGCACCGCCGGGGGCAGCTCCTACAACGCCGCCAAGGCCGGGGTGGTGCTGCTGACCAAGAACATCGCGGTCGACTACGGTCCCAGCGGCATCCGGGCCAACGCAATCTGCCCGGGATTTATCGAAACCCCTTTGGCCGAAAGCGTTTTCGGGATGCCGGGGATGGAGGGTCCGCGAGCCTCGATCACCAGGGAGCACGCGCTGCAACGGTTGGGCCGTCCCGAAGAGGTCGCGGCCATGGCGGCTTTCCTGGTGTCGCCGGATGCGTCGTTCGTGACGGGGCAGGCCATTGCGGTCGACGGCGGGTATACGGCCGGCCGCGACCACGAGGTCGTGAAGATGTTCGGCTTCCCCGACTGA
>NZ_JCALCF010000057.1:0-14499 GCF_059812185.1 Mycobacterium sp. NGS67 | reverse complement strand
TCGCGTGCCGGGTCCACACCCACCGCCAGACCACGGTCGAGCTTGACGACGTGCACCGGCAGGGCGTGCAGGTAGGTCAGCGAATTGTATCCGGCGCCGAAATCGTCGAGCGCCACCCGCACACCGGTCGCGTTGAGCCGGGTGATCTGCGCCGCCGCGTCGGCGAGGTCGACGATCGGCACCGTCTCGGTGATCTCCACGACGAGGCGGCCCGGCGCGATTCGGTGGCGTTTGAGTGTCCGGTCCACGTGCTCTTCGAAGTCGGTGTTGCCCAGGCGCGCCGCGCCGATGTTGACATGGATGTCGACGTCCATCCCGGCCGCCTCGACTTCGGTGCACGCCAGTTCCAGCACCATCGCATCCAGGGCGGCACCGAGTCCCGCGGCTTCGGCGGCCGTGACGAACGTTTCGGGGGCGATGTCCATGCCGTTGGGTGCGGTCCACCTGGCCAGGGCCTCGACGGCAACCGGCGTTGCCTCCGGGAGCCGCACGATCGGCTGGTAGACGAGGCTGAATCCAGCGGGCACGCCCCCTTTGGCCTTGCGCAGTGCCGTCGGGAAATCCCCCGGTATGCCGGTCAACGGTTGGTAGATCACCGCGGTGTTCTTGCCGAGCCGTTTGCCGGCGTACATCGAGATGTCCGCTTGCCGCAACAGGTCGTCGGACGTCTGAGGTCCGTGCTCGGTGCCCGGGCGGACGAGACCCATGCTGGCCCGGACGCGGACCGAGGAACCGTGCAGGGGGAAGGGATCGCGCAGCGCGACCCGCAGTCGATGCCGGACCGTTTCGAGCTCCTCCACGCCTTCGTGGATCAATATCGCGAACTCGTCCCCGCCCACCCGGGCCAACGTGTCGCTGTCGGTGACACAACGTTTGAGTCGCTCGCCCACCGCGCACAGCAGTTCGTCACCGGCCGCATGTCCGAACCGGTCGTTGATCTCCTTGAAGTCGTCGAGGTCGACGAAAATGAGGACGAAACCGCCGCTGCGCATCGCCTCGTCGAGGCGGCGGGCGAACAAGAGCCGGTTGGGCAGGCCGGTCAGGGCGTCGTGATCCACCTGGTAGGCGAGACGGTGTTGCGCGACGTACAGGTGTTGAGTCAGTAGCCACTGCGCGCGCATCGCGATCACCTGACGGATGGCGACCAGCAGAACCATGAGCACCGTTACGCAGACCGCGAATGCGTCCAACCAGTGTCCGATGAGCACGTGGTAGGCGAAAAGCACGGCGATTCCGAGAAATCCGACGTAAGGCAGGATCAGCTTCGCCCAGTCAGTCCCCCGAACGACCTGATCAGCGTCCGGCTGCGGCGGATACTCGAGCATCGCGAACGCGATCATCACCGGGCCGAGGATCAATCCGATGGCGCCGAACAGCTCGCCGCCCTCGGCGCCGACCGACCGGAAGTAGGCGGTGACGCGATCCGAGGTCGCCATGGACACGACGCCGCCGGCCAGCAGCAGGTAGTTCACCCGATACGGGCGGTCGGGGTCATACACCATGGCGATCACCACCACTGCGCCCACGACCACGACCTCGGCCAACGCGAACCCCATCTCGACAGTCGCGCTGTCCGACCGGGCCAGTGCAGCCGACGACCCGGCACCGAAGCCGCCCATCGTGGCCAGGATCAAGAACGACAGACCGGCCACCACGCCGTCGATCAGACTCGTGGCGGGAGGGTGGCGCAGCAGCCCGTCGCGCCCGAACACCCTGCCGCTGTCGTATACCAGCAGGACAATCCCGGTGATCGCGAACACCGGCAGCAGCAAATGGGCGAGTATCCCCGGCGCCGGCGCGATGCGGCTCGACAGGGTGTTACCCGTCCACCAGAGGACCTGACCGAACAGCCACAATCCCACCCCGACGGCGTAGAGCAGTCGCCACCAGCGCGACAAGCCACTTGTGCGCGCCGCAGTCACGAGACCAGCGACGATCGCGGCCAGCCCCGTGCTCAGCTGAAGAAATGTCTCGCCGCGATGGGCGGCCGGTCCGCCCCACAGCGCCAAGGCGTTGACGACCGACAACAGCGTGACCGCGCCGAAGATGTAGAGGCGCAGTCGTGGATGTTCGGTCGACACCGGCCTCCCCTCCCTGTGACCTGCACCACGTTAAGCCATGGTATTTCCGGACATGAAGGTAGCTAATCGGCTGCGCGGATGGCACCGACTGCCGGTTACCGATCTTGTGTCAGGGCAAGAGTGACGGTCGGCCGGGTATGGGTGACGGTCGCGCCGGGTATGGGTGACGACGTGGCCGTCCACTATCTGCGTGGCAGATCGGCGCTGGCCGCTGTCCTGGTGGGCGTCATGCTGACCGCCGGATGCTCGGCCGAGTCCCCACCGTCCGCGACCGGGCCCGCGCCGCCTGCACCGGCATCCGCAAAGCTGATCTCTGCGCCCGTCGGCGTTCCCGCCTCTTTGGCGCAGGCACCGTTCGACCAACCGCGGCAGGCTCTGATCCCGGAGGGCTGGACGATCTCGGTATTGGCGCGGATCCCCAAAGCGCGGCTGGAAACCTGGACTCCCGACGGCGCTTTGCTGGTGTCGGTTCCGTCCAGCGGGCAGATCATCAAGCTGACACCGGGTGCGGCGCCGCAACAATCGACGCTGCTCGACGGTCTCGACCAACCGCATGGGATGGCGTTCGCGGGCTCAACGCTGTATGTCGCCGAAAGCGACCAGATCGATGCGTACGACTACATCGACGGACGGGCCGGCGACGGACGTACGGTGGTCGACGGTCTTCCCGACGCGCGCAGTCCCGATCTGCACGGTGCCTACGCGCACGCGCTGAAAAGCGTGGTCGTCGGTCGCGACGGTGCGGTCTACTTCTCGATCGGCTCGACGGCCAACATCTCTGCGCAGGACCGCACGGCGACACCGCCCAGGGCGACGATCATGCGGATCCCGCCGGACGGCGGCACTGCGCAGCCGTTCGCGACCGGGGTGCGCAACGGAACCGGTCTTGCTTTCGCGCCGGACGGTTCGTTGTGGACCGCTGTGAACAATCGCGACAACGCACCGGATCCGAATGGCAATGTCGATGTCGAGTACGTCAACGACCATCCACCGGAGTCGCTGGCACGCTTGACGCCCGGACGCGAATTGGGTTGGCCCTATTGCAATCCCGATGGAGGTCCCGCGAATTTGCGGTTTGTCCGCGACATGTCGACCAACAGGGACGGATCCGCGATGGACTGTTCGGGCTTGGCGCCGGTCGAGCAGAGCATGGGCGCTCATTCGGCCCCGCTCGGGCTGGCGTTCACCAGCGGCGTTCTGCCGCAACCATATTCGGATGGCGCCCTGGTCGGCATCCATGGCTCCTGGAACCGGCAGCCCCCGCGCGCACCCGAGGTTTCGTTCTTTCCCTGGCGCAACGGCACTCCCGGTGACCAGCAGACTCTGGTCGGTGGTTTCCAAGCGGGCGACGGATCCCGATGGGGGCGTCCGGTCGCCGCGGTAGTCGGACCGGACGGAGCCGTGTACGTCACGGACGACGCCGCGGGTGCGGTTTATCGGGTGGCCCCGCCGGGGCGGTAGGGATGTCTCGGTTACGGAGCCGCACTGACGAGCGACGCCAGCCGTGGATAGAGGATCGCCGGACCGAGCCACCGCGCAACGAACCGTCGTAGTGCGATCTCGTCACCCTGACGCTGCCCCGGATCGGTGAGCAGCGATTGCACAGTGCGCAGGGTCATTTCGGCAAGTTCACGCAGCGCGGCCGCGTCGAAGCCGTGCAGTTTCCAATCGACGTCCAGGCGGTCAAAGAGTGACAAGCAGAATGCGATCGCGGTATCGGAGCTCAGCGAGGTGACGGCTTCGCCCTCTTGCCGTCGGGTCAACAGGTTCTCCAGCTGCGGATCACCGGCGAGGTTCCCGACTCCGAACGAAATGCATTCGACCAGTGCCGTGACCGGGTCGTTGAGCCCTCTGGCGTGTTCTGCGACCTGGTCGATGAAGCCGTTGACCGCACGCATCGAACTGGCGATGAGCAGCGCGTCGGCATTGGGAAAGTACCGGTACACCGTCTGGCGAGTGACACCGAGCCGGCGGGCGACGTCGGCAAGGCGTAGCGCCGATCCGTTCTCGGCGACCTCTTCGTCCACCGCAGTCAGAATTCGGGAGATCGCTTCCTCGTCCGAAGTGGGCGTCAAACCCGCCCAGCCACGACTACGCATCCGCCGTCACAAGCCTTTCACTGGTGAATTCGATCGGAAGTGTTGTGGGACCGGTCATTCCCAGCAGGGGTTTCCACGGTGCCGGTCCGGCGCGATGAACGACGGAGAGGCGGCGGGTGAGGACTATGAGCGCTTCCGCCAGTTCCCGGCGTGCGAGGTTCGCCCCGAGGCAGTAGTGCGCGCCACCGCCGAAGGTCAGGATCGCAGGTACGTCCTTGCGCGCGATGTCGAAGCGGTCAGCATCGGCATAGATCGCTGGATCGCGGTTGGCCGCAAAGGTATTCACGAGTACGAAGGTTCCTGCCGGAAACATGTACCCGCCGAACTCGGCATCGCAAGTCGCGGCCCGCGGGACGATACTTCCCGCCGGGGAATGGCGCATGCTCTCCTCGACCGCCTGCATCGCGAGTTCTGGCTGGTCGCGCAGCTTCGCCCACTGATCTGGATGCTCGCAGAGCACCTGCACGGACGCAGCCAGTTGGTTCCGCGTCGTGTCGGTTCCCGCCATCAGGAAACCCGCCACCATACCTCGCAGTTCGTCCAGATTGAGGCGGTCGCCGTCGCTTTCGGCGCGTATGAGTTCGGAGAGCAGATCATCGGTCAGATTGTGTCGGCGGGCCGCCACCATGTCGTCGACGTAGGCGTCGAGTTCATTCCATGCGCGCATGATCGCGGCCTGATCGAAGGTGGCGTCCGGCTGGAAGTTGAGGGCCTTGAAGACCTCTTCGGTCCAGTCCGCGAACAGGTGCCAATCCTCGCGGGGCGCTCCGGTCAGCGCACACATGATCGGAGTGGGGTATGGACGGGCGATGTCGGTCACCACGTCACACCGTCCGGCGTCCACCACCCGGTCGATCAACCCGTTCACCACTTCATGGATCGTGTCCTGAAGGCGTGATGTCGCGCGCGGAGTGAACGCCTTGGAAACCAGTTTGCGTAACCGGACATGTGGTGGGCCGTCCAAACCGAGCAGGCTGTTGGCCATCTTGTCGTACAGCGGACCTGACGTGATGCCCTGGGAGGCCAGGGTGATGCCGGGCGGCAGGCGAAATCTGTTGTCGCGCATGATGTCGCGAGCCAGTTCGTAGGACAGAATTTCCGGGCCGAGGGGTCCGATGGCGATGGGCGCACGCGATTGCGCCGATCGAACATCCTCGAGGATGTCGTGCGGAGTGGCATCAAGGGTGTAATCGAATGTCGGGAGACCGGCTTCGAAGACATTGGGAGCGGTGCTCTGCATGGATGTCTCAACTTCCGCGGGATGGACATGTTCTGCTTGAATGTATGACCAGTGTCCCGGTTCGGTCAATCGTGGTCGCCGAATTGGCTGCTTATGGGCGGTGCTGGCCGCTCTGGTCATACGTTCTACGCAGCAACGTCCGATGGCCTGGGAGGCGATAAGTCCGACTTATCAGTCCTAACTCGGACTAGCGCTATAGCTAGTCCGAGTTAGGAGAGGGCGATGGCGGATCCATGGCCACGACACACCGCACAGCGCCGTCCGTGGGTACAGACTCAACGAGGCGGCACCCGCGAGGACAGGACACTTCGTTACCTCGAGGTGTCACTTCCCCCCTTCATCGCCGACCTCGAGGTCGACATCAACGCAGATATCGCTGTCGAGCTCGAGATTGCGATGGTCGAAATTTCTCGGCTCGACAGCGCGCACGGAGCCGACCTAGCAGCGCTGAACACTCTCCTACTACGAACGGAATCGGTAGCGTCCTCCAAAATTGAACGCATCGAGGCAAGTTTGGACGACTACGCGCGCGCACTCCACGGCAGCAGAGGCAACGCGAGCGCCGTCTCGATGGTTGCGGCGACCACGGCCCTAGACACAATGATCGCCAGCGTCGGGCACCACGCGCCGGTAGAGACAGCCGTGATCCTGCGAGCACACGAGGCGCTGATGCGAAACGACCCGCTAGTGGGACCGGAAGCAGGTCGGATAAGAACCGTCCAAAACTGGATCGGCGGAAGCGATTACTCGCCCCGAGACGCGCTATACGTTCCACCCCCGCCCGACACGGTTCAGACGTACCTGGAAGACCTCGTGATGTTCGCGAACAGGACCGACATGCCCGTCCTGATTCAAGCGGCAATAGCGCATGCACAGTTCGAATCAATCCACCCCTTCACCGATGGAAACGGCCGCATCGGCCGGGCACTCGTCAACACCATCCTTCGGAGAAGAGGAGCGACGACACGTCTGGTCGTCCCACTGGCATCGGCGCTCGTAGCTCACCGCGATCGCTACTTCGAGGCGCTCAACACCTACCGCGCCGGTGACCTACGCCCACTGATAACCACCTTCGTCAACGCGGCAAAGATTGCGGCGGCCGAATCACGCACGACTACACAACGTTTGGCGGAGATGCCCGCAGACTGGCAGAACATGGTCGGAGCAGTCAGGCGCAACAGTGCCACTGCCAAACTGCTGCTGTTACTGCCATCGAACCCGATCATTTCGTCCAACGATGTCGCATCGCTGATCGACGCACCTCGGAGTAGCGTGTTCGCCGCAATCGATCGACTGCAGGCCGCCGGCGTCCTGCGCGCTCTTACTGACCGCAAGCGCGACCAGGTTTGGGGCGCAAGTCGCGTGCTCGACGAGCTGGACGACCTTGGACGCAGAATAGAGCGAGCCAGCACATAGCCGAGATCTATCCGGCGCTCGTTGAATCAGGTTGTGAGAGAAAGTGCTTGGTATCTCAGCCACAAACTACGATCACGGCATCGCCTGCGAGAAACGGTGATTCTCTGCGACCTTCCCTGCGTAATGCCGTATCGTACTGCGGTTCAAGGTTAAAGGCGGTGCTTACAGCTCCCTCTACCTTCGATGCTCAGTGGCGGCGCAAAATCCCGAACCCCTCGCGGCATCCCTGCGTGTAGTCCGTGACACCCAAAGTCATCGGCCGTGCGCGTAACCGGATGGAGAAATGTGGAGGTATCACAGCTGCGGTCACGGGAAGGCCGCTCTCGCTCATCCGGTGCGCAGACGACCACCACCGAGCCCGCCTCGCAGTGTCGCGGTCCGGATGCGCGAGAAGCACAACTGCAGTCAGTATCCGTAACTCGCGAATGGGTTCAGGATCTGCTTGTGCCACAGCAGGTTTCGCTGACCCTTCGTCAGCCTGGCCACGTCGGCCACCTCATCCCAGTCGCGCTCGATGATGGTGACCTGCTCGTCGATGACGTCACGAGCCTCTGCTGCCGTCAGGCCGTACACCGGAGCGGCGGCCACGCACGCGGCGAATGAACTGTCGCGCGTCCCATCGCGGTCGAAGGCCATCGCCTGCGCCGCGGTCTCACCGGACCGGATCTGCGGGCACAGGTCGTAGGCGGGCGTCAACTCAAGTGCGTAGCCGTCCCAGAACGCGGCGTGGTTCCGAGCGTGATCATCGTTGTTGCCGACCGCCACGTTGAACACGAGCCGATCGAACAGCCGCCGGCCGACACCCGGGTCGGTCCCCATGCGGCGCAGCACGTCCAACAGATCCGGGTAGGTGGCGTAGCGCCCCTCTATCTCGTCGAGCCCGAGCATGGTGAGTCCCGAAACAACGATGCGCCGACCGCCTCCCGGCGGCCTGTCGAACCGCTCAATGACAAGCACGTCGCGTCCGAGGGAGGATGTGACGAACGAACTGGTCGTGTCGATTCCAACACGCCGTGCGAACTCCAAGGCGAGCGCCTCCGCGCCGACCACTGGGTAC
Source organism: Mycobacterium sp. NGS67 (assembly GCF_059812185.1). NCBI lineage: Bacteria > Bacillati > Actinomycetota > Actinomycetes > Mycobacteriales > Mycobacteriaceae > Mycobacterium > Mycobacterium sp. NGS67. The sequence goes on along the minus strand of NZ_JCALCF010000057.1, from coordinate 6,606 downwards.
GGATCTGAGGCCGCGGAGAACTTGGCGATGTGCGAGACGCCTCCGACGTCGATCAGCGCCTTAGGCCGGGCACCGCCGATCGAGGTGCCCCGCACCAATGCCGCGCCGAGATCATCGGAGAGATCGCGTCCCTCCTGCAGGGCATCGGCCGCGGCGTGCAGCTCATCGAGAGTCGCCGAGGTGCCTCGCGACACGTACACCTCGGGGCTTTCCTGAAAGTCCAGTCCGCCGATCCGGTTCGATCCTGACTCCAGAAAGTAGGTGATCTGATCGAGGTCACCAGGGTCAGCATCTTTGCCTTTGGCACGGTATATACGCTCGAGGATGACGCGCTGGCCCCAAGAGTCAGGGCCGGCGTCGCGCAGTACCGAAGCGATCGCCATATTGGGCTGAGGTGCCTGCCACCCGGCGCGCAACGGGAGCTCCGGCGTGTACAGGCTGATTGCCTCGGGGCGCTCGAGGTAGCTGCGGCCGTAGCCGAACACGAACCTGTGGCCGTGACGTTGGTAATGCACCCGTCCGGCCACCACCGGGTCGGCGTGCCCGGGGAGCCACACCCACACGAATGCGTCGCGGGGCACGGAGGCGCTGCGATCAGAAGTTGAGCGCGTCACGGCCACCATCCACTGCGGTTGCTCGTGGCTGGTACTCGCGAGACGGGATCAGTGCGACGCGTTCCTCACCACGCCGACGCATCCGTGCGAGTTCGTCGTCATCGGCGCCCCACAGTGGAACGCCTAGGATCGTGGCCGCACTGAACACGCTGCCGATAGCCACGCCAGGGGCGCCGCGTTCCATAGCGGTGATGGTGCGCGGCCCTACACCGACACGCTCCCCGAGATTCTCGGCGGTCCAGTTCCGCTGGTGCCGCGCGAGGCGAATCTGAGATCCAAGGACCGCGAGAGCATCCATTGCGGCACGGTTCGGAGCAATCACTCGCCTGGCCATCGGATCACCTACCTTAAAATGACTATAGCGCTACTATAGTGTCATTTTATAGTTGCTTGGTTCCTGCAACCGGGGTCGCTCTATGGAATGCGGCGAGGCGAGATCGCCAGTCTGCGTCGGTCGTGCGTCAACCTGACCGAAAAGCCCATCGGTCAGGGAAAGGACACGATTCCTGCGCGCTCGGTGCGGATCGACGAAAACGCGTGGCCGTCGGTAGGCAGATCGAGTCCGGAACTCCTGAGTCCAGAGCTAGCCATCCCGCACCACGTTTGAACTGCACTTTCCAGTGCCCCCAGTCGGACTCGAACCGACACTGGGCGGATTTTAAGTCCGCTGCCTCTGCCAATTGGGCTATGGGGGCTCGGCGGCGAATCTAGCTTCCAGACCGCCAAGTCCGGACCATTCTGCCGCCATCAGACCCAACGTGCGCCACCGCGTCGTCTTGCGTATGATCGCGCGCCGCGCCCGGATAGGTGGGACATGGGCCACGAGGCCAGATGACAGGCCCGTATCACCCGCCAGAGCCTTGTTAAAACAACGAACGCCAGCGTTAAGAAGCCGTAAACGTCCGTCACCCCACCCCTTTTCGCGGCAACTGTGGAGTCGTGAGCTGGCTAGCGTTACGCCAACGCACAGCAGCCGTTACGCAAACATTCAGGGTCGGTACCGGGGAGTTAAGGCCGGCCATGTTTCGAAAACAAGGAGCAGAAAATGTCGTTCTTGACAGCGGTACCCGCGGAACTGGCAGCCGCAGCTGCCCAGTTGGGAGCCATCGGTAGCGCATTGGCGGCGCAGAACGCGGGTGCTGCCACGCCGACCACCGCCATCGCTCCGGCCGCCGCAGACCAGGTCTCCATCATTCAATCCGGAATCTTCACCGCTTACGGCGCCCTCTATCAGCAGATCGCCGCCGAGGCTCAGGCGATCCAAGAGCAGTTCGTGCAGACTCTGGGACTCAGCAGCGGCACCTACGAGGCATCCGAGGACGCGAACGCGGCCGCGGCCGTGTTGGCCGACGGCGTGGGCTCCGCGGCGGCTGCCCCCGCGGCCTCTTCCCCGGTGACCAACGCCATCGACAACCTGGCCATCCTGCTCGGTGGCCCCGTCACCAGCTTCGGCGACCAGCCGTTCAGCCTGTCGGGAAACATGGCCAACGTCATGAACTACGAGATCGGCAACTTCGCCTCAGCCTCGTCGAACATGCTGGGTCTGACCAGCGGCGGCCTCCTCCCCGAGGGATTCGGTGCCCCCGCGGACATCGCCGCCGACGCCGCCATCGAGGGCGCGGCCATCGAAGGTGGCCTGACCGGCGCGGCCATGGGACCGGTCTCGGCCGGCGTCGGCACCTCCACGCTGGTCGGCTCGATGTCGGTACCGCCGAGCTGGGCCGCCGGGACCACCCTGGTGTCGAGTTCGACCACCGGTGCCCTGTCCGGGGCCGGCTGGACCACCGCCGCGCCGGCCACGACGGCGAACGGGTTCTACCCCGGGATGCCCGGCGTCGCGTCGGCCGCACGCAACAGCTCCGGATTCGGTGCGCCGCGCTACGGCGTCAAGCCCATCGTCATGCCGAAGCCGGTGAGCGTCTGAGCGCCGACGCGATCGATCCCCACGTAGCCACCTATCGGAATTAAGCCAACAGGAACGGGATAGCAATGTCTTTCGTCGGATTTCCCCCGGAAGTCAACTCCGGACTCATGTACGCCGGCGCCGGCGCCGGACCGCTGATGGCGGCCGCGACCGCCTGGAACAACCTGGCCGCCGAGCTGAGCGCCACTGCGGCCCAGTACGAGTCGATCATCACGTCGCTGACCACCGAACAGTGGACGGGCGGCGGATCGGCGGCAGCAGCGGCCGCAGCCCAGCCCTATGTGGCGTGGCTGGCCTCGACAGCCGCGGCTGCCGAACAGGCGGGCATCCAGGCCACGGCGTCGGCCGCCGCCTACGAAGCGGCCTTCACGGCCACGGTGCCCCCGGCGGTGATCGCGGCCAACCGAGCGCTGCTGGCCGCCCTCGTCGCGACGAACTTCCTGGGCATCAACACCCCTGCCATCATGGCCACCGAGGCCCAGTACCTGGAGATGTGGGTTCAGGACGTCATCGCGATGACGACCTACCAGGCCAGCGCGGCGGTCGCCGGGATTCTCGACCCGATGACCCCGTTGGCACCGGAAACCAACCCCGGTGGTGCGGGGGCCCAAGCCGCGGCCGTCGCCGCTGCCCAGGCGGTGGGACCCGCCGCTTCCCTCGGTGACGTCGTCACTGGCCTGCAGAGCGAGCTGGGCAACCTCGCGCTCGGCACGTCGTCCATCGGTACCGGACTGTTCAACGCGCTCCCGGTCCCCGTCCAGGAATTGCTGACCTCGCTGGACGGCCTGCTGGGTACCCCGCTGATCTTCAACGGCATCCAGCAGATCGGTGTCACGGCATCGTGGTTCATGTTCGCCGCCATCCCCAACGGCATCTTCGCCGCCCACACCATCGACGCCAACATCGCTGCCGCGGCGGCCGAGGCCGTGGAAGCCACCGCAGCCCCCGCTGCCGCGGCGGCCGCCGGACTGACCGGCGCGGCTGAAGCGGCCGGCGGCGCAGCCATGGGCGAGGCAGCTCTGGTCGGCAGCCTGTCGGTGCCTGCCAGCTGGGCGGGTGCGGCTCCGCTGGCGGAAACAGCCGGAACCGCGCTCGCGGGCAGCGGCTGGACGGTCGCCGAGGAAGCCGCTGCGCCGGGAATGATGGCCGGAATGCCCGGCATGGCCGCGGCCGCCAAGGGCGCCGGTGCCGCCGCCGGCCCGCGCTACGGCGTCCGGCCGATCGTCATGCCCAAACAGGTGGTCGTGTAACGGTTCGGCGGCTGCCAGGTCGCCCACCAGGTCCGCAACCAACAGCGTGGCCGCGCACCGAAAAGGTGTGCGGCCACGCCGCTTTGCCCGGTTTGGTTGACGAGATCGTAAGTTTGCCCGACCCCGGATGTACCGCCGGCTCCCGACGACGGCACGGCAAAAAGGCGAGGCCATCGGCAGCCTCGGCGCGGGCTCTACCGCCCGTGGACGCGCAACGCGCCGCCAGCCCGTCGGCAACCGTCCCCGCACCGTATTCGACGCATTCGCCACCGGTTTTGGGACCGCGCCCGTTCACTATCACCGACCCGTCGGACACCGTCCATCCCGCTTGGTCCCGGTAGTCAACACCCTTGTATCACAGCATTTTTGATCTAGCTGCAACGCCACGCACCCGGCACCGATGCACGTCCGACTCATAGGCAGAAGACCGTCCGTCGGCAATTGATGGCATCATGACATTTGAGAAGTCTATGAAGACAGTGACAACAACATATGTGGTTGAAAGAATGCTCCAATATGACAGCGATGACGGGATACGGGCGCGGGCAGCGTCCGCGCCAAGCGATTCTTGGGCAGCTGCCGCGGATTAACCGGGCTGACGGTTCACCCATCCGAGTGTTGCTGGTAGACGACGAACCGGCCTTGACCAACCTGGTCAAGATGGCGCTGCACTACGAGGGCTGGGACGTCGAGATCGCGCACAACGGGCGCGAGGCGATCGCCAAGTTCGACAAAATCAGCCCCGATGTGCTGGTCCTGGACATCATGCTGCCCGACGTGGACGGCCTGCAGATTCTGCAGCGGGTGCGGGAATCAGACTCCTACACACCCACGCTGTTCCTCACCGCCCGTGACTCGGTGATGGACCGGGTGACGGGCCTGACCGCCGGCGCCGACGACTACATGACCAAGCCGTTCAGCCTGGAGGAGCTGGTCGCCCGACTGCGTGGGTTGCTGCGCCGCTCCAGCCATCTGGCGCCCCCCGCCGACGAATCACTCAAGGTCGGCGACCTCAAATTGGACGCGGCCAGCCGGGAGGTGACCCGGGGCGGCACCCCGATGTCGCTGTCTTCGACCGAGTTCGAACTGCTCCGCTTCCTGATGCGCAATCCGCGGCGCGCTCTGAGCCGCACCGAGATCCTCGACCGGGTGTGGAACTACGACTTCGCCGGCCGCACCAGCATCGTCGACCTGTACATTTCCTACTTGAGGAAGAAGATCGACGCAGACAGAGAGCCGATGATCCACACCGTGCGTGGAATTGGATACATGCTCCGACCCCCCGAATGAGTTCGGCATGACGGGGGATCGCTACACCCCGCGGTTCTTTCCCCGTTCCCTTCGCCGCCAGCTGTTGCTCGGCGTCTTGAGCGTCGTGACGGTGGTGCTGGTGGCCGTCGGCGCGGTCTCGGTGCTGACCCTGCGCGGTTATGTCACCGCGATGAACGACGCCGAAGTCGCCGAATCCATGCATGCCCTCACCCATGCGTACGCCAGGTACCGCAACGGGGAACACACGTCGGTACACACCGGCATACCGCCGGTGTCGCAGGCGCTGCTCGAGTTCACCGGACAAACCCCGGGGAACATGATCGCGGTGCTGCGCGACGGCAAAGTCATCGGTTCCGCCGTCTTCTCCGAGGACGAGCCACGGCCGGCGCCACCCGACGTCATCCAGGCGATCGAATCGCAGTCCTGGTCCGACGGCGCGTCCCGAATCGAGACGCTGGGCAGTCTCGGACCCCATCAGGTCGACAGCCGCACCGCCGGCGCCGACCGCCTGGTGGTCGGGGTTTCACTGAGCATCGCCGACCACATCATCGCCCGTAAGCAGCTCACCACCACCGCGCTGGTCGCGACCGCGATTCTGATCACCGCCGCGCTGACGGCGTGGGTGGTGGGCTACGCACTTCGCCCGTTGAGCCGGGTTGCTGCCACCGCCGCCGAGGTGGCCGCGATGCCCCTCGCGCACGATGACCACCAGATCCGGGTGCGGGTGCGACCCGAGGACACCGACCCGGACAACGAGGTGGGAATCGTCGGGCACACCCTGAACAAGTTGCTGGACAACGTCGACAGCGCGCTGGCGCATCGCGTCGAATCCGATTTGCGCATGCGGCAATTCATCACCGACGCCAGCCACGAGTTGCGCACACCGCTGGCGGCCATTCAGGGTTACGCAGAACTCACCCGACAAGACAGTTCGGCCCTGCCGCCGACCACCGAATACGCGCTGGCGCGCATCGAGTCCGAGGCGCGACGGATGGCGTCACTGGTCGACGAACTGCTGCTGCTGTCCCGACTGGGCGAAGGCCAGGACCTGCAAACCGAGGATCTTGACTTCGCCGACCTGGTGATCAACGCGGTGAACGACGTTGCCGTGGCCGCACCCACGCACCGGTGGGCCAAGGACCTGCCCGAAGAACCGGTGTGGGTCAACGGGGACCGTGCCCGGCTGCACCAGCTGCTCAGCAATCTGCTGACCAACGCGTGGGTGCACACTCCCCCCGATGTCACCGTCACGACGGGGATCACCTGTCACCACACCAGCACCGAAGGCATCGCCGGACCCTACGTGGAACTGACGGTTACCGACGACGGGCCCGACATCGACCCCGACGTTCTGCCCCACCTGTTCGAGCGCTTCGTTCGCGCCGACAAGTCGCGGTCCAACGGATCCGGCCACGGGCTGGGCCTGGCCATCGTCAACTCGATCGTCAAGGCACACGAAGGCACGGTGTCGGCCGAATCCGCCAATGGACTGACGGTGTTTCGGGTGCGGCTCCCCATGATCGACCCCGCCTCCGTCGCCTAGCCC
>NZ_JCALCF010000056.1:0-14918 GCF_059812185.1 Mycobacterium sp. NGS67 | reverse complement strand
AGCTCGGTCGCGGAACCGCCGGCGGCGGTGATCTTCTCCCGTGCGCTGCCGCTGAACTTGTGCGCGGTCAACTCGACGCGCACGGTCAGCTTCCCGTCACCGAGGACCTTGACCAGAGAGTTCTTCCGAACGGCGCCCTTGGCCACCAGCTCGTCGACGCCGACGGTGCCGCCCTCGGGGAACAACCGGTTGATGTCGCCGACGTTGACGACCTGGTACTCGGTGCGGAACCGGTTACGGAAGCCCTTCAGCTTGGGCAGCCGCATGTGGATGGGCATCTGCCCACCCTCGAACGTGGCGGGCACGTTCTTGCGGGCCTTCGTACCCTTCGTGCCGCGGCCGGCCGTCTTGCCCTTGGAACCCTCACCGCGACCCACGCGAGTACGCGCGGTCTTCGATCCGGGCGCAGGCTTCAGGTCGTGCAGTTTGATGGTCATTCGGCCTCCTCCACTTCAACCAAGTGGTGCACCACCGCGATCAGCCCGCGGGTCTGTGCGTTGTCCTCGCGGATCACCGAGTGGCGAATCTTGCGGAGCCCCAACGTACGGAGACTCTCGCGCTGCTTCCAGCGTGCCCCGATGGTGCTGCGCACCTGGGTGATCTTCAGTTGGCTCATGGTTGCGCCTGTGCCTCTCTGGCCACTGCCGCACTGGCCAGCGCGTCACTCTCGCGACGCGCCTTCAGCATCCCGGCCGGGGCGACATCCTCGATCGGCAGGCCGCGCCGGGCGGCCACCTCCTCGGGACGTTGCAGCATCTTCAGCGCGGCCACGGTGGCGTGCACCACGTTGATCGCGTTGTCACTACCCAGCGACTTGGCCAGGATGTCGTGCACGCCAGCGCATTCCAGCACCGCACGCGCCGCACCCCCGGCGATCACACCGGTACCCGGACTGGCCGGGCGCAGCAACACGACGCCCGCCGCGGCCTCACCCTGCACCGGGTGGGTGATGGTTCCGCCGATCAGCGGGACCCGGAAGAAGCCCTTGCGGGCCTCCTCGACGCCCTTGGCGATCGCCGCCGGCACCTCCTTGGCCTTGCCGTAACCGACGCCGACCATGCCGTTGCCGTCACCGACGATGACCAGGGCGGTGAAGCTGAATCGCCGACCACCCTTGACCACCTTGGAGACGCGGTTGATCGCGACGACCCGCTCCAGGTAGTTGCTCTTGTCGCCGTCACGGTCGCGGTCGCGGCCACCACGGCCACCGCCGTCGCGCCGACCCCGCCCGTCGCGGGAGTCGCGGCCGTCGGGGCCACGGTTATCCGTCGAGCCCCCTGCGGACTGCTCCGCCATTATGCGGTCCTTCCGTTTATCAGGCTTGCGTTGTTCATCAGAATCGCAATCCGTTCTCGCGCGCGGCATCGGCCAATGCCGCGATCCGTCCACCGTAGGTGTAGCCACCGCGGTCGAACACCACGGACTCGACGCCGGCGGCCTTGGCCCGCTCGGCGATCAACTGGCCGACCCGCACGCTCCGAGCCTTCTTGTCCCCGTCCAGACCGCGCACGTCGGATTCGATCGACGAGGCGGCGGCCACGGTGGTGCCGTTGAGGTCGTTCACCAGTTGCACGTGGATGTGCCGCGACGACCGGTTGACCACCAGGCGGGGACGCTCGGCGGTGCCGGAGATCTTCTTGCGCAGCCGAGCGTGCCTGCGCAAGCGGGACACCCGCCGGGTGGCGGACACGTTCTGCCCCACCGGCTTACGCGCATCGGATGCGGTCTGTGACTGGGCCATGACTACTTACCTGTCTTTCCGACCTTGCGGCGGATCTGCTCACCCTCGTAGCGCACGCCCTTGCCCTTGTACGGGTCGGGACGGCGCAGACGGCGGATGTTCGCCGAGATTTGGCCGACCTTCTGCTTGTCGATGCCGGAGATGGTGAACTTCGTCGGCGCCTGCACCGCGAAGGTGATGCCTTCCGGCGCCTCGATCACCACGGGGTGGCTGTAGCCCAGCGCGAACTCCAGGTTGGTGCCCTTGAGCTGCACACGGTAACCGACACCGTGTATCTCCATCTTGGTGGTGTAACCCTCGGTCACGCCGGTGACCAGGTTGGCCACCAGAGTGCGGGACAGCCCGTGCAGTGAGCGGTTGCGCCGATCGTCGTCGGGACGCGAAACCACCACGGCGCCATCGTCGTTGCGCGACACCGTGATCGGCTCGGCGACGCTCAGTTCCAGGGTGCCCTTGGGACCCTTCACCGAGACGTTCTGCCCGTCGATCGTGACGTCGACTCCCGACGGAATCGGAACCGGTTGCTTACCAATACGCGACATGTCTAGTTCCTCTCACCACACATAAGCGAGGACTTCGCCGCCCACGCCCTGTCTGGCCGCCTGACGGTCGGTGAGCAGTCCCGACGACGTCGAAATGATCGCCACGCCAAGACCTCCGAGCACCCGGGGCAGGTTGGTGGACTTCGCGTACACCCGCAGACCGGGCTTGGAGACCCGCTTCAAGCCGGCGATGCTGCGTTCCCGGCTGGGCCCGTACTTGAGCTGTACCACCAGCGATTTGCCGACCCGAGCATCCTCGGTGCGGAAATCGGTGATGTAGCCCTCGTTCTTGAGGATCTGGGCGATGTTCGCCTTGATCTTGGAGTGCGGCAGGCTCACTTCGTCGTGGTACGCCGAGTTGGCGTTGCGCAGACGGGTCAGGAAGTCCGCGATCGGGTCCGTCATAGTCATTGAGCGCTACTCCTCACCAACTGCTCTTCTGCACACCGGGCAACTCGCCCGCATGCGCCATCTCGCGCAAGCAGATACGACACAGCCCGAACTTGCGGAACACCGCGCGCGGCCGGCCGCACTTGCTGCAGCGGGTGTAGCCGCGCACCGCGAACTTCGGCTTGCGCGCGGCCTTGTTGACCAGTGCCTTCTTCGCCATGCTCAGTTCTCCTTGAAGGGAAAGCCGAGGGCCCGCAACAGCGCTCGTCCTTCGTCGTCGTTCGTCGCCGAGGTGACGACGCTGATGTCCATGCCACGGACCCGGTCGATCTTGTCCACGTCGATCTCGTGGAACACCGACTGCTCGGCCAGCCCGAACGTGTAGTTGCCGACACCGTCGAACTGCTTGGGCGACAGCCCGCGGAAGTCACGGATACGGGGCAGCGCGATCGAGGTGAGCCGGTCCAGGAACTCCCACATCCGGTCACCGCGCAGCGTCACGCGGGCGCCGATCGGCATGCCCTCACGCAACTTGAATTGCGCAATCGACTTGCGCGCCTTGCGAATTTCGGGCCGCTGCCCGGTGATCAGCGCCAGGTCGTTGACCGCGCCGTTGATCAGCTTGGCGTCGCGTGCGGCCTCGCCGACACCCATGTTGACCACGACCTTGGTCACCGTGGGGATCTGCATGACGTTGGAATAGCCGAACTGCTTGTGCAGCGAATCACGGATCTCACTGCGATAACGCTCTTTGAGGCGCGGCTGAGTCTTCTCTGCAGTAGTCATCTTCTTAGATGTCCTTGCCGTTGCGCTTGGAGATGCGGACCCGCTTGCCGGTCTCCTCGTCGACCCGGTAGCCGATGCGGGTGGGCTGGCCGTCGGAGTCGACCACCATCACGTTGGAGACGTGGATGGGCGCTTCCTGGGTGACGATGCCACCGGAGCGGGCGCCGCGCTGGTTGGTCGAGACCGCGGTGTGCTTCTTGATCCGGTTGACGCCCTCGACCAGCACCCGGTTGCGGTCCGGGTAAGCCCGGATGACCTTGCCCTTGGCGCCCTTGTCCTTGCCGGCGATGACCAGCACGGTGTCGCCCTTGTGGACCTTCATCTACAACACCTCCGGAGCCAGCGAGATGATCTTCATGAACTTCTTCTCCCGCAGTTCCCGGCCGACCGGGCCGAAGATGCGGGTGCCACGCGGGTCGTTGTCGGGCTTGATGATCACCGCGGCGTTCTCGTCGAACTTGATGTAGCTGCCGTCGGGTCGACGGCGTTCCTTGACGGTGCGCACCACGACGGCCTTGACGACGTCACCGCGCTTGACGTTGCCGCCGGGGATGGCGTCCTTGACGGTGGCGACGATGACATCACCGATGCCGGCGTAGCGTCGCGACGACCCGCCGAGCACCCGGATGCACAAGATCTCCTTGGCGCCGGTGTTGTCGGCGACCTTCAGCCGCGATTCCTGCTGAATCACTCGATCTCCTGACCTGGTTTGACGTGTGCACGGCAGGAGGAACTCACCTGACGTGCGCGGTCTGTTCGTCACCGAAGGGCACGCGGGGCCGGTATTACCGCATGCACCGGCCGAGGTCTGCCCAAGGCAACCCCTAGAGTCTAGGGGACGGCCAGCCCAGCACCAAATTGCCGCCGACACCCCTCCCGGTGACGTCAAACGGGCGGCGTTTGAGCCGCACCGATCAGGTAATACGCCTCGGCGTGCGAATCGTCATCACCGGAGCGTCCGGCAACGTCGGAACCGCGCTGCTGCGCAGGCTCACCGCCGACGGTGATCAGCATGAGCTCATCGGCGTGGTGCGCCGGCCACCTCCGCGCATCGGGGCCTACCAGCGGGTCCGCTGGCACGCGCTCGATCTCGCCGGCGAAGATGCGGCCGAGAAGCTGCCCCCGATCGTCGAGAACGCCGATGCGGTCATCCACCTCGCCTGGGGATTCCAGCCGACGCGCAACACCGAGTATCTGACCCGCCAGGGCGTGGGGGGCACCACCGCGGTGCTGACGGCGGCGCACTCGGCCGGGGTGGGCCAGTTGCTGCACATGTCGTCGGTCGGGGCATACGCGGCCGGACGCTACGGCACGCGGGTCGACGAGACGTGGTCGACGAACGGCATCCCGTCGTCGCCGTACAGCCGAGACAAGTCCGCCGCCGAAGCCCGACTCGACGAATACGAAAGCACGCACGGACGGGACGCGGTGCCCATCACCCGGATGCGGCCGGGCTTCATCGTGCAGCGCGCCGCCGCCAGTGGGTTGATGCGTTATGCGCTACCGGGATACGTGCCCATGCGCGTCGTACCGCTACTGCCGTTGTTGCCGCTGGATCGCGCATTGTGCATTCCGCTGGTGCATGCCGACGACGTCGCCGACGCCTTCGTGAGGGCGATGGAGCGACGCGCCGTCGGCGCCTTCAACCTCGCGGCCGACCCTCCGATAACGCGGGCGGACGTCGCGAAAGTGTTGGGCGCGTGGCCCGTTCACGTGCCCGCCAAGGTCCTGGTCACCCTGGTGGACCTCAGCTGGCGGACCCGGCTGCAACCCATCGACCGGGGCTGGCTCGATATGGCCTTCGGCGTCCCGCTGCTCGATTGCACGCGCGCCCGCAGCGAATTGGACTGGCAGCCACGGTATTCGTCGGTGGCGGCCCTCGCCGACGTGATCGACGGGGTGGCCAAGGAGGCGCACACCGACAGCCCGCCGCTGCGCCGCCGGTCAATGCTGGAGCAACTGCGCCTCGACCTGACCAAGGGACCGATGAGCACCCGGCACCTGCCCTGATCTTCAGCCGCGACGACTGCCGTCGGCGACATAGCCGGCGACGTCCCGGGCGACGCGAGTGGCGTGTTTGCGCAGGGACCGCAGCGGACCCGCGAGCGGTTCGTCGTACCCCGCGAACCAGAGTCCCGGAGCCACCCCCGGCGCCCCGTTGACCAGCGGGTCGCCGTCGTCGTCGAGCACCCCGAGATGACCGACCATCGGCTCGAGGCCCCGGCGGTACCCCGTGGCGGCAATGACGACGTCGGGTCGCACGGTCGTCCCGTCGGCCAGCACGACGTCGTCGCCGGCGAACTCTTCGACGGCTGCGACGATCTCGATGCTGCCGTCCTTCACCTTCGGTACCAGCTCGTCGGCCAGAGTGGGGATGTGACCGTCCTCCAGTAACGCGGTGTAGATACCCCGCGGCGGCACCGGCAAGCCGTGAGAACTCAAGTCGCCGAACCACAGTCGTTGCATCACCGCGGCCGCGCTATCGAGCACCGGCACCGGCAGGTGACTGAAGGCACCGCTGAAAGCATCGACGGGTAGACCAGCGACTGCGCGCGGCACCAGATGCGGCGGTGTCCGTATGGCCATCCGGACCCGACTGGCCAGTCCGTCACCGAGTTGCAGCGCGATATCGGTGGCAGAGTTCCCCGAACCGACTACCAGGACGTCATATCCCTTGTAGCACAGCGCGTTTCGATAATCGGCGGAGTGCAGGACCGCACCGGTGAACTCGTCGACGCCGGGCCACCGGGGCAGCATGGGAGTGTGGTAATTGCCGGTGGCCACGATCACCGCTGCGACGGTGAGGGTTTGATGATCGGTCGTCACCCGCCACAAGTCCGCGGCCCGGTCCACGCGGCCCACCTCAACGCCCAAGCGGAGTCGCAAGCCTTGGCGCACCGCGTAATCGTCGAAATAGCTGACCATGTCCTCGCGCCCGGGCCAACGCCCGTACCGGCGCGGAATGTGCTGGCCCGGCAGATGTGACCAGAAGCCGCACGTGTTCAACCTGAAGCCGTCATAGAGCTGCCGCCAGGAAGACGCCGGTGCGTCGGCGCGGTCGAGGACGAGCGCTTCGATTCCCCAATCGTGCCGGAGCTGACGGGCCACGGCCATGCCGCACGGGCCGGCGCCGACGACCACGACGTCCGACGCAAGGTCTGGACCGTCGAACCGCAGCGCGGTATCAGCGGTCGGGCGTTGCCTGGGGAACCGCTTTGCGCTGATCAGTCTGATTGTTTTCGATAGGCCATGATGAACAGCGTCATCGCGACGACCAATGCGAGCAGCACCCACAACGTGATGGCCTGATCCACCCACGACCCGGGCGGCGGAGCGCCGGGCAGGATGTTGCGCAACGGGACGACCGCGAACAGCATGGCCGCGAACCACGAAACGAACGGGGGCAGGAACTTCTTCTTGCCCAACACCATTGGGATGGACACCCACAATGCCAAGGCGGGCAGGGCGATCAGCACCACGAGGATCCCGAGGTCGAAGATGAGGGTGCCCCTGGAGCGGTGCAGCGTGATGATGACATCGCTTGGGCGGTCCTGGCTTTCGCTGTTTTCGCCGGTAACGCGTCGCACGGTGGCGTCCCATCCGTCGATCGCCCCGACCACTTCGATACGGCCCTGCTCGGCGACGCGGTTGTCGCCCGTGCCGACCAACACGTCGGCCTGAAGAACGCCGGTGGTGTAGGAATCGAAGGGCCAGACGGCCGGATCACCTTCCGCCTCGATCACGGTGCTCACCTGCGCGGGAGCCTTGCCGATCGGGTACTGCAGGTCGCCCAGGTCGTTCTCCGGGTACAACCGCACGGCAAGTGCCTGGGTGAGCACCTTGTCCTTGACCTTGTCTTTTTCCGGGATGACAAGGACATTCACCGTCAGACGATTGGCGACCGTGTCCAGCTTCTCCAAACGCACCTTCACCACGGTGTCGTTGTTGGCTTCCAGATCGGCGTCGGCGGTGCCGCCGGACGCGGCCAACAGGTGGACCCCGACCAGCGACAGCACGTAGATGACGATGACGACCAGGATGACGCCGAAATCGAGGAGTACGCGCCGTCCCCGGGACTTCGGTTGTGGTTCCGATAGCTCGGCCGGTCGCGGCGGTGCGGGCGGCGGGGCCTGATGGCTCATCTATCGGCACCTTTCGGTGGAAGTTCGGCGGAGACAGACACGACGTGCTGGCGAAGGCTATTGAAACTCAAAGATTTTCCTGCCGCAATGCGTCGCGGCGAAATTATTCGACGCGGGTCGAATCCGCTGCGCAGCGAAACCCGATATGCGTCGTCGCGGTGTCTTGGGACTGCGGTGAACGGGCCGCCGGCCGGTACCGGTGGCAATATTGCGGCGCACACAGATGCGAGCCGCCTTTGAGCGTCTGGCTGATGGACGGGTCGGCCGGCCCGGCGGGGGCGCAGCACGCTTTGGGGGGCCGGTCGATTCGATGGTGGGCGCTGAATTCGGTTGTGGTCCATTCCCAGACGTTGCCGATCATGTCGACCAGCCCGAATCCGTTGGGCGGGAAGGTGCCCACCGGCGAGGTACCTACCCAGCCCAGCGCGCCGTCGTTGCGGTACGGGAAATCGCCCTGCCAGGTGTTGGCCATCAGTCGGCCGGCGGGTTGCGCCTCCTCCCCCCACGGATACGTTTTCGCCGACCCGGCGCGTGCGGCGTACTCCCATTCGGCCTCGGTCGGCAGCCGCCGCCCGGCCCATCGCGCGTAGGCGGCGGCGTCGGGGTAGGCCACCTGCACGACGGGGTGATCGGCCCGGTCGGCCACGTCGCTGTCCGGGCCGAACGGATGGCGCCAGCACGCCCCCGGCGCCCAGTCCCACCACTGGCGCCAGTCGCGCAGGTCCACCGGTCCGGGCGTCGGACGGAACACCATCGCACCCGGGCACAGGTCGGCGGGATCGGCCCCGGGGTACAGGGCGGGGTCGAGCGCCTGCTCGGCCACCGTCACATAGCCAGTGGCAGTGACGAATTCGGCGAACTGCGCGTTGGTGACCGGATGCCGCTCCAGCGCGAACGGACCCACGGTGACGGTGTGGATCGGCGCTTCTTCGGGATAGAAGCTCGTCGAACCCATCCGGAAGGATCCAGCGGGCAACTCGACAAGCTCGGTCAGCACGACTTCAGGGTATGACGACCGCGAAGTCTTGTGTCAACGTGGATTTGGCCGCACCGAAACCGGGGGAACCCGATCGGCCCTGCAGGTGAATGGTGACCAGGTACTGCTTGGTGTTCGTCCAGATGTGGGTGACGCGGTCGGCGAAGTCGATCCCGCCCGACGGCCCTTGCAGCGTGCCGGTGAGTTGTTGGCTGCTGTAACCGCAGAACGGTGCTCCGGTCACCGAGAAACGCAGCCGCGGGGCGGTACCGCCCACCCCGGCGGTGTGGCGCAGGAACGCGCTCTCGGGCGCCAGTTCCGTCGCGCTGATGGTGACGGTGGCCGACATGGTGTCGGGACCGGTCAACGTCAGCGCCGTATCCCCGTCGCCCGGAGCAGCGCTCCAGCCTTCGGGGACGGACAGGGTGATCCGCGGCGCGGCCGGGTCGGCTACTGCGGCCACCGCCACCGGGCCGGCACCGGACGGTGTGGCGGGACAGGACAATGTCTCGGGCGCGATGTTCCCGGACTGGGTGGCAGCGATGCCGGGCACCGGCATGGCCGGGTCCGAATGCGGGCCCGGCGTGGCCGATCCCCCGATGTTCGACTGGCAACCGGCGAGCACCACGGCGACGATCCCCATCAGACAAGCGGGCCGCACGGCGACTCAGTCCCGCGAAAAGGCAAGCGCTATATCCTTTTCCACGTCTTCGTACGGACGACCCGACAGGTCGACGGCGACCTGGGCAACGGTCGCACCGGTCAAGACGAAGGGCGCCTTGTACCGGCTGGACACACTCGACCCGCCGTTGCGTCCGACGGTGATGCCCGCCCCCGCCAGCCCGAAGGTTCCCGGGTGCGAGACGACGTCTGCGAGCGACCCGACCGGATGCTCGTCGAAGAACAGCGTCGCGGTGCCGAGCGGGGTGTGGCTGTTGGGAACCGTTCCGGTCCGTTCGTAGCGCACGCCGAACAGGTGTTTGCCCAGCGGGATCGGACCGTCGGAGGAAACCAGTTGTTGGCGTTCGCCGAGAAAGTTGTACACGTAATGCAGCCGTCCGTCCTGCAGGAACAGCACGTGCCCGCCGTGCGCCCCGCCCTGCTTGAACAGCACCCCTTCGGCCCCCGTGCTGTCCACCGTCACCGTGGCCAACACGGCAAACGAACGACCGCGGATCTCGGCGGCGGCACCGATGCCGACATCGGCACAGTCGGGGTAGTAGACGTAGCTGTCGCGCTCCCCCGCCAGATAGGGGCGGAACCTGCTCAGCGTCTCCATCAGGTTGAGGTCGGCCAGCGGGAGCCCGTTGTACTTGTCGGCCTCGGAAAACCACAGCGCCTTGAGTTCTTCGAGTTTGTCGGGGTGCTCGTCGGCCAGATCGTGGCACTGGCTGCGATCTTTTTCGAGGTGGAACAGCTCCCAGCGGTCCTGGTCGAAGTGCGACCAGCCCGCCGGCGTCGCGGCGTGGATGGTGTTGGCGAACCAGCCCCTATGCCAGATGCCGCGGGTGCCCAGCATGGTGTAGAACTGGGTGGCCTTGCCGGTGTCGGCAGACGGATCATCAAGGGCCGCTTTGAAACTCACTCCTTCCAGCGGTCGCTGCGGGATGCCCTTGACGGTATCCGGAGGCGTCATGTCCAGGAGTTCGTAGACCGTCGGGGTGATGTCGCAGACGTTGATGTAGTTGTCGCGGACTTCGCCGTGCGCGGCTATTCCGTTGGGCCAGGAGATGATTGCGGTGTCGGCGATGCCGCCCTCGTGCGAGGAGTAGCGCTTGAACAGCTTGTAGGGCGTGTTGAAGCCCATCGCCCAGCCGATCGGATAGTGGTTGTAGGTCTCTGGTCCGCCGAGATGGTCGAAGAGCTTCATGCTTTCTTCGACGGTGTCGATGTAGCCGTTGAAGAACTTGCCCTCGTTGACCGATCCGTTCGGGCCGCCTTCGCCGCTGGCACCGTTGTCGGAGATCACCACGATGATCGTGTTGTCGAGCTGACCGGACTCTTCGAGGTAGTCCAGGATTCGGCCGATCTGGGCATCGGTGTAGCTCAGGAACCCGGCGAACACCTCGGCCATCCGGTTGAACAGCTTCTTCTCTTCGTCGTTCAGGCTGTCCCACGGCCGCACCGTGTCCTGCAGCGGCCAGGCTTCGCCGCTGGGTCCTTTGACGTCGAGGTAGGGGTTCATCGGCGACAGCTCGGTGTCGGCGGGCACGATACCCATCGCCTTCATCTTTTCCAGCGTGATCTCGCGGTAGGCCTCGTAGCCCATGTCGAACACGCCCTTGTACTTGTCGGCCCACTCGGTGGGCACGTGATGCGGGGCGTGTCCGGCGCCGGGGCAGACGTAGCTGAACCACGGTTTGTCGGGCGCGATCACCTTGGCGTCGCGGATGAATTGTATTGTGCGGTCGGCGATGTCCTTGGACAGGTGGTAGCCGTCCTCGGGCGTGCCGGGCGGGTTCACCGGGTGGTTGTCGTACACCAGGTCCGGGTACCACTGGTCGGTCTCGCCGCCCATGAAGCCGTAGAAGCGCTCGAATCCGCGCGACAACGGCCAGTGCCGCTTGGTCGAGGCCATGCTGGATTCTTCCAGCGGGGTCAGGTGCCACTTGCCCACGCAGTAGGTGTTGTAGCCACGCTCGTTGAGCACCTCGGAAAGCAGCGCGGTCTCGGCCGGGATGCGGCCGTTGCAGTTGGGAAAGCCGTCGGTGAACTCTTCGATGGTGGCCATACCGACGCTGGTCGCGTTGCGCCCGGTCAGCAGCGAGGCGCGGGTCGGCGAGCACAGCGCGGTGGTGTGGAAGTTCGCCAGCCGCACGCCGCGCTCGGCGATGCGGGTCATCGCCGGCATCTCGACCAGGCCGCCGAAGCAGTCCCAGGTCGCGATGCCGATGTCGTCCCACACCATGTAGAGGATGTTCGGTGAGTTCTCCGGCGCGGTCGGCGCTGCGTACGGGCCCCAGTCCGGTTCGGAGTCGCGGATGTCCAACTCGATTTTGCCCTGGAATTCTGTCGACCCAGTCATATCTGTCAGCCTCACTCCCGTAGTGGACTCATCGCCGGACATCGCGTGCGAAATTACACACCCGGGTCACAGTAATGAGCCGACCGAAGAAAAGCCTGAGAATGCAGAAGTCGGGTACCGGGGCCTGCTCCGCGGTATACCGGTCAGTGCGGGACAGGCGTGTAATGTGCTGAGTCGCTGGTGAATTCGGGCTTCCCATAGGTTGCCAGCCGCAGCTTGAGGAGCCTGATGACATATCGGTCGACGATGTTGCGAAGCGCGGGAACGTTGCTGGCACGGTTGACGGCCACGAAGCGTCCGGCGATGAACGGTCCGGTCAGCGCGATGCGAACACGATCGGCGAACCCGATCGAGACACCCATCGCCGCGGCGACGCCGCGGTCACCGTTGCAGAACGCCCGCACGAAGGTTTCCTTGCTGTAGCTCTTTTCGACAGCTTCGGCGGCGCGGTCAAACCACGTGGTCCCGGGACGCAGGTAGGCATCCATCGTGGAGTCGACGAGTTCGCGACATACCGAGTCGAAACCGTCCCGCAACAGTGCCGCGCGTGCGTGCATGACGTGAACGGTGTCTGCCGGCGTGGTAGGCAGCAGTTCCTCGGGCAGACCGAGCAGAAAGCAGCGGTAGCGACCGAATTCGACGAGCGCGCGTTCCTGCTCGTTGAATTCGACCCGACCCTGCCGCAGCACCTGCTGAGAGGTCAGATACTGCCCGATCATGCCGGCCGGCATCTGGTCGACCTGCGGAACCGGGACGCCGTAGACATCGACATCCCACTTGTCGGATTTCTTCAATGCGTTGTAGCGCACCATCGAGTGCATCAGCCGCACCATGGCGGCCGCTTCGAATCCGGGACCGTAGCGCTGCAACGCATTCGGCAGGGTGGTGACGGCGAAGAAACTCGCCGTCTCGTTGACCCGCCGCTCGGCACGACGACCGGACAGGGCTCCGGTCAGACCCATCGGCAACGCGGCGTAGGTGTTGGTGAACGTCGCGATGAAAGCGCCGCGGGTGATGAAGTGGGCCAGCAACGCGGCCGCGGTGCGCGCCTGCCGTGCGCCGTCCTCGATCAGATCGAAGTCGATCCAATCCGGTTTTTCTTCCATTGCAGCGATGAACGACACCAGTTCGTCCGGCGCGTCGGGCACCGCGTCGATGCCCTCCCGGCAAGCGGTCCTGAGCATCTCGATCAGCTTGGGGACGCTGTACTCGCTCATCAGCGCCGCGTAGGGGTCTGCCACCACGTCGCCGAGCATGGTGGCGGTTTCCATCAACTCCAAGACGCGGTCGTCCTGCAGGATCTGCGCACGGTCGTCGGCCCATTTGGGCAGGGACGACTTGTCGTCGAGCTCTTTGGTCAGCCGGTACGGTCGCTCGTCGAAGTCGATGTCGCCGTACAGATCTGGCTGCAATTGCCGTTGGCTTGCGACCCGCTGCGCGAGTTCCGGATAGTAGGTGACCATGCCGACCCTTCGATAACTAACAAGTTGTGAGTAATACTCACAAAGTGTTAGTTATGCTGTCAAGCGTGACCCAGGCCACCAAGGACGTCCCGAAACGGCGGATGACCGCCGAGCGGCGGCGCGAGCAGATAATGGATGTCACCGCCGCCATTGTCGATGCCGAGGGTTTTCACGCGGCTACCCCGAACCGTATCGCTCAGGCAGCGGGCGTCAACCGGTCGTTGATCTACCAGTTATTCGGTGACCCCGCAAAGCTTTTCGTCGCCCTGATCGACCGGGAAGCGCAACGCGCCGGTGCCCAGTTCGTCGCGGCGGTCAGCGGATTGGGCGAGCCGAGCGAGGACAACCAAACCCTGGTGCGGGCATTCGACGGGGTACTGGCCGCTGTCGACGCGCACACCGCGACGTGGCGACTGTTCCTGTTCCCGCCCCAGGGCGCACCCCCGGAACTGCATGAAAGGCTGGCGCAGTCGCAGACGGTGGTGCGGGACTTCTTGCAGGGCGAGCTGTTGCGCTTCAATCCGGGTCTGCAGGATCCCGAATACACCGCCAGGATTCTCTACGCCGCCGGCCGCGAGCTACTGCAGCTGCGCCTCAGCGACCCGCAGACCGCGACGCCGGAACGACTGCGCACCTTCGTGCACGGCCTGCGCGCCAATTTGCGCGACCAGACGTAAAAGCCCCCGCACGCGCGGCGTGTCGGGGGCTTTTACGTCTGCTCGGCGTTCGCCAACACCACCGCCGCAGCGCGTAGATCTGTGCGCGGCATAGCGCAATTCACCGGGCCGACGCCGACAGCGGACACGCTCGAACTCCTGGCCCGCGTGGCGGCCGACGACGGCAACCATCCGAACGCGGCCCGACTTGTAGGCGCGGCCGGTGGCTTCGGCAGCGTCTGGAACACGTCCGCTACCCCATGTACGAAGCGGGCTACCAGGTCGCCGTCGAAAAGATCCGAGAAGCATTGGGGCAGGACGTCTTCGACGCCGCCTGGGCAGAGGGATCCGCACTGTCCACCGAGGAGGCGATCGCCTATGCGCAACGCGGCCGCGACAAGGGCAAGCCGCCGGCCACCGGCTAGGGCTCACTGACGCCGATGGAGCAGGACGTGGTGCGCCTGGCCACAGAAGGACTGAGCAACAAAGACATCGGTGCGCGGCTGTTCATCTCGCCGCGTACCGTGCAGACCGACCTGACCCATGTCTACGCGAAGCTGGGCATCGCCTCCAGGGTGCAACTGGTCCGGGAAGCCGCCCTGCAGGACTGGCGGGATCGAACCGATTCGGCACCCCCTGGCGGAAGCGGCGCAACGCAGCAAGACTGGGACGATGACGACCTTGGCCGAGAAGGTGTTGTTCAGATTCCTCAGTTTGCACGACAAGATCTACCAAGCGACCAATGGCAGGATTGGCCATCGGATACCCGGTATGCCACCAAACCTGCTACTGCACACCGTGGGCGCCAAGACGGGTCAGCAGCGCACCACGACGCTCACCTACGCCAAGGACGGTGACGACTATCTGGTCGTGGCATCGAAGGCCGGCTATCCCCGAGCCCCCGGTTGGTATCACAACCTGAAGGCCGATCCGGAGATCGAAATCAGTGTCGGCGCA
This sequence comes from Mycobacterium sp. NGS67, assembly GCF_059812185.1. NCBI lineage: Bacteria > Bacillati > Actinomycetota > Actinomycetes > Mycobacteriales > Mycobacteriaceae > Mycobacterium > Mycobacterium sp. NGS67. The sequence continues at coordinate 240 of NZ_JCALCF010000056.1, read as the reverse complement.
CATCGTTTCGCGGTCACAGCCCGCCCGGTGCTGCCCGACAGCCCCGACTACGCCCGACTGTGGAAGCTCGTCAACGCGAATAACGCCGACCGCTATGTCGGATACCAGAAGAAGACATCGCGGCCGATTCCAGTGATTGTCCTGACGCCCAGGCCGTAAGCCCCTGACCCCCACTGAGCCCCCTGTGCCCCCCTGAGCAGACGCTAAAGCGCCCCAAAAACACCGTTTTGGGGCGCTTTA
>NZ_JCALCF010000055.1:0-14985 GCF_059812185.1 Mycobacterium sp. NGS67 | reverse complement strand
CGCGTTGAACTACTTGCTGCTGGCGCGCGTCGAGGAACTCAGCGGCGTCCCGAAGCAGGTGTCTCTCGACCTATACGCCGACGCGGCCAAAAAGCTCAACGGCGACGCCAAGCCAAGCGAGTGATCTAACGACGATCCCCGACGTCTATTCGACGTCAACCTTCGCGAACCGTATCGCCCGGAAACGCCTACGCCCTGCTCATCACCTTGAGCCTCGCCCAGCGAGTGTATTAGGCAATTACAGCGCTCTAACGCTTTAACGCCTTATCGTATATGGCGCTACCGGAAAGTCGAGCGCTGCTGAACTGAGTAAACCTATACAGCGTTGTAACGCTCTAACGATTTAACGCTCTAGCATTAGAGCGCTATAACGTTATGATGCTTGGGTGACTGCAATTGTCGTATGCCACTCCCGAAAAGGGGGGGTTGGCAAGTCCTTCATCGCTTACGAGCTGGCGTCCCTGCTTGGCGCCGTCCTTGTCGACCTCGAACACGACGGGGGGGGAGTCACCACCAAATGGGGATATCGCCCCCAAGACCACCCCCGTGCTCGACTGCTTGATGCGCTCGAGCCGGGCGTAGCCGCGCCTCGGCCCTTGCGTGGCTTCAAAAAGCCCACTCTGGTCCCCGGACATCCCGACCTCTACGACCATCAACCCGACGCCACCACCATGGCCGACGCCCTCACCAAGTGGGCTCAAGAATGGGACACGGACTGGATCGTCGTTGACACCCACCCAGGCGCCAGTCCCGCCGCCCACGGCGCCCTCGCCGTCGCCAACATCGTGCTGGCGCCGACCGCTCTGCGAACCGCGGAACTCGACGCCACCGCCGAGCTGGTCAACGAAATCGCGGATTATCCGCTGGTCATTGTCCCGAACTTTGTCCCCACCACGCCGCCGGCCGCAGAAATACAGCGCCTCCGCCAGATCATCGAGAACACTCCCGTGCAGGTCGCTCCACCGATCCCCACCGCCCTGCACGTCGGCACCCGCAAGAAGCGCATCGCAATCACCGCCGAAAACCCGCCGGCTAAATCCTTGCAACGTGTCGCCGACGCCCTCGGCAACCTGGCCACTTTCGTGAAGGGATACGTTGATGGCTGACGGACTGGACTCACTCACCGCGATGCGCAACAAGACAACCTCGCGGCGGGCCGTGCCGCCACCGCGCCACCCACCTCGTCAAACACCCGTTTCGATGCCCGAGACGGCACCACCGCCGATCCCACCAGTCGCCCCTTCGCCAGAGGCCATGGCTATCAGCCCAGTGCCGGTGTCTCAGCTCAGTACCGATGCCGGTGGCTCCAAGTTGGCCAAGGTCTCGATCTACCTCGACGAGGGCACCGACGTCTACCTTGAAACGGTCCGCGGCGCGGCGCGGGCCACTAAGCCCCGTGTGGACGCCACCCGCAGTGCTGTTGTGCGTCTGGCTCTCAACCGTCTGGCCGACCAACTCAGCCCAGGCGAGGTCGTCGCCGAACTCCAACGCAACGCCGCAGGTCACACCGGACCCGGACGCAAACGCGCCTAACCTTATAGCGCTATAACGCTGTAAGCGTAGCGTGGCAACGACCCTTCACCGGGATGATGAAACGTTGCGGGGGAGCATCCTTCCTCGCCGCCAATTGTGGTGAACGTGGTGGTGCTGGCTGTCAAGGCCACGCCGCTTACGCGGTCGACCACGGTCGAGCCTTGACAGCCAGCACCACCACGCACAACAGCGGCCAAGTACGAGGAAGGGCATGCCATGGAACGTACGTAACAACGCCTCCGCAGCCGGATTCCCCCGCCTTACCAAGACTTCACAACCAACCTCGTGGTAATTCAGGGCCGTCTTCAGATGACAACCCATCGTCGCCGACAGATGATTGCAGAAACCAGCCAGCTACGTAGCGCTCGAAGGCTATTTGAGCAGCCCAGACCCATAACTAGCCACTCTGAGTCAGGCTCGCCACGTAGTCCTCGACGGAGGTATGACCCGTTGCCGTATCGATGATGGCCGCGACATCGCCGCGACTTGGCTTCCAACCTTCCAGCACATTACTGGCGATCGCGTTATTCACGATCCGGCGGGTTTCAGCGCTTAAACCTACGAACAAATCGGGCCAGCGATCTATCGCTCCGCAGCCTTTGCGCATGAGCGAATTCTAGGCTGGCTAACCGCAAAACTAGCGTTCAATTCGGTGTCGCGGGCGGCCGTTGCACCCCGTATCGCTAGCGTCGCTGGCCATGCGGGTAGGTGTGTACATCGACGGGTTCAACCTCTACTACGGCGGCCGCGGGCTATGCGGAAAAGGTGCACCGGGCTGGCGGTGGCTCGACGTGCGCGCACTGGCTGATCGCCTGGTCACCGATCACTCAGCCTGGACCAACACCACGATTGAGCGGGTGATCTATTGCACCGCCGTCATCTCTGGTGCCGACAACCCGGTAGGTAACCGCGAACAAGACGTGTACCTGCGTGCCCTGCAGCGCTCTCAGACAACCAGCCACATCGAACTGGGCAACTACGTACACCGGGTAGCGCGCGCGCCGCTGGCCACCCCTGACCGCAAGGGGCGACCCGTTCTAGCGCGCCCCGGCGGCCTGCTCATGGTCAAAGACGCCACCGGCCACGACGACCCTGCCGCGGTATTCGTGGTCTCTACAGCCCGACGTGAAGAAAAAGGCTCCGACGTCAACGTGGCCTCCCACCTCCTGCTCGACATCCTTGAACAGCGCATCGATGCCGCCGTGATCATCAGCAATGACAGCGACCTCAAATTTCCGGTGCAGACCGCGCGCGATCGCGTCCCGGTAGGCACCGTGAATCCTTCTCGCAGCCCACTGGCGGGAAAACTCCGCGGTCAACCCGGCGACGGCGTCGGCAATCACTGGTGGTACCAACTCACACCCGCGGACTTCCAGGCCTGCCAGCTCGCCGATCCCACCCACGGTGTACCCAAGCCCCCGCCGTGGTGACATGCCCGACAAAGGAGGGGAATTGCGTGCATGCAATGCACGTTGCATAATTACGCCATACCACCCGTCCCTGCTGGGGGCGGGTTTTTCATTGCCGCTTTGGTGTTCGCGAGGTCTATGGCCCTCTTAGCGGCTGTTGCCACACCGAACGTGTCGCGGCAGTCCATAACAAAAACATCACGGAGGGACGGCGTGTCGGAAGGGATCTATCAGATAGCTGTGTGAGGCTCCTTGTATGGCACAGCCACATAAAGGTCAACGGAAACTCATCATGTGTCGGCCGGCTGAGTCGGTTTACGACGAAGCGAAAGCGGAAGCAGCCAGGCGAGGTATGAGCCTTTCCCAGCTTGTCGCGGATGTCATGGCGTATCGATACGGACGCGATGATCTTGTCCGCGAACTTGACAAGCAAACGGAGGTTTTGCCGTTGGCGATGTGAGCACCGCGCCCTGACGCCAGTCGGGGTACAAACGCCAACAATTCCATAGCGGTGTGGATGACTCGCTGAGATGACGAAGGCCCCGCATTGCGGGGCCCTGTCGGGAGGGTTTGAACCGAGTTAGCAGCTCGGTTCCGGGTCCGCACCCGTTGCCCCTTGAAAGGGACGTGACTTGGGAGTCTCGTCTCACGGTAGCGCATATCTGGGCGTGGTTCCAGATTTTGCTGCGCGCCGTGATCCACTTTTTTCCACCCCACGTGTGGACAGCTCGGTGCGTGTGTATCGCGGCTGTACCGCGGCGTGGCCGCGTCGCGGTGTCATCCGCACGACCGGTGTTGCCGAGGTGTTGGCTAGGCGGCGCGGCCGGCGCCTAGCCGGCCGGGACCTGCCGCCGCCGAGCACCTTTGTGGCTTTAGAGCTTGACGCCGAGGCCTATGGCGGGGTGCCGTGCTGGAGCGCCGGCCCCACCGATTGGGCGCATATCACCGTGGCGGTGGCCTACGACCTGCACTACTCGACGGTGCGGCTGTCGATGTGCAACGGGGGCATCGCCAAAACCACTCTGATCGTGATTGCTGCGGCGATGGCCCGCTACGCCGATTGGCGCACCGGGAGGGGTTGTCGGCCCACCAACGCCCAACTGGAACGCGACACCGGCTATGACGAACGCACCATCCAACGCGCCCATGAATGCCTGCGGCTGCTCGGGGTAGCCACTGAGGTCCTGCGCGGCCGTCAGCGCACCTACACCGAACGGATGGCGTCCTGGCGGATGGGCGATCGCTACCGCGGCTGGGCCTCGGTGTGGGCGCTGCACGACAACGCCCACACCACCCGGTTGGTGAACAGGGTTATACACAGCTTGTCACCCCACCTGGAACGGTCCCCAGTTACCACTAGACACTCCTGTTTGGTCAAGCTGGTTACTACCCGCGCGGGCGCTCACCGCGCCCGGCACCGCGGCGCTGCGCGCCGCCGAGCACCTGATGAGGGGGGGCGGCGCCTGGCGGGGCGGTGGCGCGCTGATCCGCACGCCCCACCATGGGCCCGCAGATTCAGCGCCGGTAGTTGGGCGGCGATGCTGGCCGCGCCGGCGTCCGCCGGCTGGACACCGGCGGATCTGACCGCGCTAGTCAACGAATGGTTGGGCACTGGGCACTTCATCCCGGACAATCCGCCGCGCCCGATCGCCCTGTTGGGGTCGTTGCTGGCGTGGTACACCGCCCACAACACCCTGAGCGCTCGGCCGGCCGCGCTCGATGAGGCGCGCGAAGCCCAACAACGCGCTACCGCGCAAGCGCGGGCGCGCACGTCGGCGCTTGAACGCGCCGCCTACGCCGCGGCCCGCGCCCGCGGAAAAGCCGCCGCCACCGGACCCGGGCGCGCCGCGGCGTTCGCCGCGCTCGCGGCCGCCCAACGCGCCGCCGCGGCGCGACGCACTGCAACTGTCGCATCGTCACACCGCCGCGTCGTGGCCACCCCCGCCCCAGCACTGATGCGTGACCATCGGCCCACTGTCGCGTTCGATGGTCAGCCGTCGTGACAGGTCAGGCGGTAACGGCCACACCGCGTTTGGGATCTGTTGCAATCCCCTCAGCAAAACTTTGACATTTCCCTTCATTTCCGTTGCTTGCCTTCTCTTAGTCGCTTTCTCAGCCACTACCGAAGTGCCCCCGCACCTTCTGAGGGTTCGCGTTTGTCCCTTCCCCAAACCCCGCGCCTACAACCTCCATTCAACCCCGTTCTAAAGACAGTCAAGCAACCGGCACATTTGCACAATTTTGTGCGAGACTGGTGGCGGCGCGCGAGCGCGCCACCAGTGCGGTGGTCGAGGGGAGTGGGGTGGGTGTTGACGCTTTCGCGGATGAAGCAGTGGTCGATCGCCTATTACATCGAGACTGCGGCGGCGGCTGAGGTGGCTACGGATGCGGCGCGGGCAAACGGTGGGTTGGGGGAGTATTACTCCGAGCACAACACACGGGCGCCGGTGTGGGTGGTGGCTGGGGACGTCCGAGCCACAGCGCAGTTGGTGGGGTTAACCGAGGCCGATCGGGTGGGTGGTCCGGCGGATTCAGCGGTGGTGGCGCGCTGGTTCGACGACGGGGTCGCGCCCAACGGGGCGCGGGGGCGCAAGTTTTCGGCGTCGGATAATCATGGGTTTGATTTGACGTTTTGCGCGCCGAAGTCGGTGTCGTTGCTGCGCGCGTTCGGCACCGAGGTGACACGCAAGGCGGTGGTGGATGCGCATGCGGCCGCGGTCAGTGAAGCGCTGGAGTATCTTCATGCGCACGCGGGATACACGCGGGTGCATAACACGGTGACCGGCAAAAAGGATTTGCTGCGGTTGCCGGGGCTGGTGGCGGTGGCCTATCAGCACGAAACGTCGCGGGCGGGGGATCCGCATCTGCACACCCATGTGACGCTGCCGAACAAACAGGCGCGCGGCGACGGCAAGCTCGTGTCGATCGATTCCGATTCGTTGTTTCATGAAGCGCGGGCGGCCGGGATCATCTATCAGGCGACGCTGCGGCGACAGCTGCATCACGCGCTCGGCATTGAGTGGGGGCCGGTGGATGCGGTCACCGGGATGGCGGAGCTGGCCGGGGCGTCGGCGACCACGATCGCGGCGTGGTCCCAGCGGGCCACCCAGTTGCGGGAATGGGCTGCCAACAAGTTGGTGATCGTGGACGGGGCACCGACGCAGGGGCAGTTGGCGACGGCACAGAAATCCACCCGCCCGAAAAAACCCGAACACCTGTCGTGGGCTGAGCTGCGCGAGCAGTGGGCCGCCGATGCGCGTGATTTCACGATCAATATGGATGAGCAACGCGCGGCCGCGGCCGCCCGCCGCGGAACCACCGCGCAGGATGCGGCGGTGTTTGATCGGCGCCGCCTGGCCGCGATCGCCGCCGACATCGACAAGGCGGCGTTCACGCGCGCGGACTTGATCGAGATCATCGGTGCGCAGCTGCCGATCGATGTGGACGGCGATGGGCGTTCGGTGCGCGAGCAGCTTGAGGCCGCCGCCGATGCGGTCGGGATGCGGATTAGTGCGCCTCGGCAGGCTCATCACCGCGAAGGACACGAGCGCTACACGATCGACTTGGTGCTGGCTGAGGAACTGCTGCTGTTACGCACCGTGGATGCGCGTGATCAGCGTGCGGTGATTCCTATGGGCGTGGGTGATGTCGGGGGGTTATCGCCGGATCAGAGCCAGGCGGTGCGCAGTATCGCCGCGGCGCCGTGGCTGGTCGCTCCGCTGCTGGCCCCCGCCGGGGCCGGCAAAACCCATTCGCTGCACGCGTTGCGCCGCGCGGCTCGGCGCGATCGGCGGCAGGTGGTGGTCCTGGCACCGAACGGCCGTGCGGTCGACGGGGCGTTGCAGCAGGGCGCCGGCGATGTCGGCTACACCGTCGACAAAGCACTGCTGGAACTGCGCGCGGGCCGCCTGCACTGGGATGGACGCACCACTGTGGTGGTCATCGATGAAGCCGCGATGGTCGGCAACGGCCAACTGCGCGAGGTGCTGGCGGCCACCACCGCGGCGGGGGTCAAAACCGTGCTGGTGGGCGATCCCTTCCAACTCGGTCCGGTCCGCAAACGCGGCGGCATGTTCGAACAACTCTGCACCGACCTGCCCTGGACGCAACGGCTTTCCGAAGTCTGGCGGATGCACGACCCGCAAGAGCGCCAAGCCTCGCTGGCGTTACGCAACGGTGGGCCAGCTCCGCTGCGCCGGGCCGTGGAGTGGTATCGCCGCCACGATCGGCTGCACTGCGGCGATGAAGTCACCATGGCCCAGGACGCCTATCGCGCCTACCTGGCCGATCGCGACGCCGGTAACGACGCGTTGCTCATCGCTGATACCTGGGAGCTGTGCGATCAACTGAACACCCGTATCCACGCAGTCACCGTGGATGCGCAGGCACCGACAGTCACCGGCGCGCGCGGTCATCTGCTGGCCGAAGGTGACCTCATTGTCAGCCGACGCAACGACACCACCAACGACATCAAGATCTTTGACTACCGCGACGGGGCCACCACACCCTCAAAAACCGCCGGCCCGGTGCGCAACGGGCAACGCTGGGAAGTGCTGGCCGTCGATCCCGACAATGCCCGGATCGCAGCGCGGCGCCTCGAGGACAACGCCCGCGTCGTCTTCCACGGCGACTACCTACGCCAGCACGTCCATCACGGCTACGCGCTCACTCTGCAAGCCTGCCAGGGCCAGACCGCGGACACCTGCACCCAACTGATCAAGACCACCGCCGATCGCGGCACCCTCTACATGGGCGCCACCCGCGGCCGCGACACCAACCGCATCATGATCTACGACAAAATCGGCGCCGAAGGCGACCACGAACACGGCGAAACCACCCCCGGTGTGCACGTCGCACGCCGCGGCACCAGCGCCGACGCCGCCCGCCTGATGCGCACCATCACCAGCCGCAACGATCGCGCCCGCACCGCCCATGACGTCGCCGCCGAGGTCGACACCCACCACCTGCCCGAGCGGGTCGCCTCCCTGATCGCCGAACGCGCCCAGGCCGTGCCTCGCCGCCGCGCCGCCTACCAACGGTGGACCAACACCGCACTGGATCGCGACCTGCAACGCCAGCAGCGCATCCAACGCGCCTGGGACCTCCACCGGCGACGCAGCCAATCCCGCAGCATCAACGAGGGCCACGGACTAGACCTATAAGTTAGTCCGAACCCGCTGGGCTAGAAGGGTTTCGACGTTGTTTGTACTTCAAGAAGCCATCGACGGCTTGCGGCGATACACCTAGCTGCGCAGCAATCCAGGTCGGACCGCGGCCCAGCGCAGTCAACGCCGCCGCGGCATCGCGGCGCCGCTGGCGAACCGCGGCGATCTCCGCCGTCAGCCGCTGCAACTCCGCGTGAGCGGCCAACAGCTGCTTGAGAGCGCGACTTTCCTGCACCCCGCAGATTATTGCAGACTATCTTGAAAGACTTCCACCACCAGGCCGGGTCGGAATAGCTAGTCGTTGGATGCGGCGGCCATCGCCGCCACGACCGCGGCGTTGATCACGGCTTCCAATTGCCCAGCAGTGCACCCGGTCATGCATTGCGGCGACACGGTCAACCGCACCAACCGTCGGTCATCCGGATCAATCACCGCGACGACCTCGCCACCGACACTGGCGATTGCACCCTTATTGCCGGAGCCGCCCGGGTTCTGCGCGACCGCCAAAAGATCATGCACCCGATGCAACCGCTCCACGACGCGGCTGGCCAAAGCCGTTGACCGCGCAGTCATGTTTGACGGGCGCCGAGCAGCGCGGCGAACACCTCGACTTGGGACGGCGACGCAACCCACTGCCCCGCCATCCCGTTTCCTTCGGCGTGCTGTGCAAGCTGAAACCTCATGTACGCCAACGTATTCAACTGAACAATCCGACCCGCCAACTCCGCGGCCGACATAGCCATCACCGCAGGCGTCAACCGCACACCCGCCCACGCACCCTGCCTCGTCAACGCGACACGGATAGCTCCACTCCCCAAGACCGCCTCGACGCCATGCCCTGCCGTACAGCACCACCCCACGCCAGATGCCATCGCGCTCATAAGACCTCTCCCCTGCCCCGAAAACTTCAAGACAGTACTGATACTAGTCAGGGGCACCCGCCATTTTCAAGGCACTATTGAAAACATGTCGCGCACCGTCGACCAATATCAGTAAGTTCCGAGTTTTTAGGCGTTGGCCGGGTAGATCAGGTGTGAGCTCCGTTGGCGCACCGCGGCCACCGCACGGCCGTGCCGCGGCAACAGGTCGGCCAGCACCGATTCACGATCGGCCGAGGGGATAGCCGCCACATCGAGCAGGTTCAACCATTGTTCAAGCACCAAGGTTGAATCCGTGTTTGGCTGGTCCAGCATCCACCCAAACATCATGCCGTTCAAAGCGATGTAGGCCAATTCAACTTTGCGCACCGCCGCAGCCGCGTAGGCATCGGTGGTCGTCACATACATAGCCCACTGCGGCATCGAAACCAGCTTCGAGGAAAGGAAATTCGGAGCATCCGTCGCTTCTGTGACCCACGCTGCGCGTTCCTGGCGCAGCAAGGCGACCATCGCGTGGCCACCCCCAAATAGGAACGGTCCTGCACGTGGCAGCGGCTCCACCGCCCACCCCTCGGCGACAGCCATACCGCAACCGCTCAGCCACTCTCGTCCGGCTACCCGCAGCTCCCGGCCAAACCAGTCCAGTTTTCCCGCTAAACCGGCAATCGCCTGCACATCAACATCATTGACGGCAGTATCGCGTTTGTTCAAAAAAAGCTGTTGCTGAGTCAAGTTTGTCATGACCCACCCCGCACAGGACTCCACACAAACAGCCAGCAAATCCTGGCGAGCCGCCAACGCCCTGACCTGATCTGCGCAACGATCTACCACCTTCAACGCAACTCGGCTTCCGCTTCGACTTCCAGCGAACGCAGCATCGGATCGACCATGGTCGCGAAATCACCTGAACAGGCCGCCGCGGCGGCATAAACCATGTCCGCTAGCGGCGGTGGCTGATGCGCCCAACCCCCGACTACCTCCATTGTTCGCGCGACGAGCCACTGGGCCCGGTACACAGCTCCCCCGTCAGCAATCGCGACGATGTCGTCACCGTCGCCAGCGCGCTGCGGATTTGCGCTAGTCATTGCGTAGTAGACGCTTGTGTCCTCTGCAAACTTCTTCCAATCCCTTTCAGGGATTGCGTTGCCGCTGCCTAAGGCATCCCACATTTGCCGCAACTCCACCGGGCAATCCACACCCCCTCCCCCGTACTGCACCCCGTCGATCATCTGCATCACCAGCGGAACCATCACTTGGTTCAACACCGCTCTATCGCTCCAGGCGGCAAGACGACCGACCCGTGGATAGAGGCCGGGGCATTGCACAGCAAGCCGGTGTGCGTGCATGTCATCGAGCACCGACGGCGCCGGCGGTGGCGCCGAATAATCCCTCGGGCACAACGCGTGTTCCACACCGAATTCTCGCAGTGCATCGGCCACCTTGTGAGTGGTCGCGGCCGCGACCATCTGCGCCCCGCCTGAACGGCGCAGCTGCGCATATTCCACCAGCACCCGAGCTGGGTCACGCCAACCAAACCACCTTTCACCAAACGCGCTGTCCAGCAACGGGTCCACCGTCAAAAGCCGCGCTGACCGTGGAACGAACACGCCGTGCGGAATGTAGCCAAAACCCTCATTAGACATGAATACGGTTTCCGTCGCCCCATCGGACTCGGCGCGAAATACCCCCACCGCCCAATCGATCACCGGGTACAGAGCGGCGTCGCTATTGCGGCGAAGTTGGCTCGCTAAAGCTTTGGCAGCTAACAACTCTGGGGATTCACTGGGCACTCGCGTAGGCCGTGCGCTCCCGGCGCTAACGGTCGGCGCCGGAACCAGCGTCGCGCCAGGGCCACCAACCCCGCCAGACGTCGGCGCTGGCGCCGCACCGCCGCCAGACCCGCTGCCCGTACCCGCAGGAGCTGTCACCGACGTTGCTGACAGTCCAGGCGAGACCGGCGCCGCCGGGGCACCCATGCCAGGCGACGGCAACATCATCGGCGGAGCAGCAGCACCCGCACCGCCGGATGCGCCCGCAGCCGATACCGGCGCGTGAGCACCCGGCATCCCGATACCACTCGCCGAGGCCGGTGTGGCCTGCCCCGCGGACAGGCCCGCCGCGGGCACACCACCCGCCGAACTCGCGGCCGGTCCCCCACCCGCTGCCGTGGCCGCCGGCGGCACCCCGCCGAAACTCGCACCACCCGCCGAGCCCGCGGCCAAACCTTGACTGAACGCGGCTGAGGGCTGGCTGAGCCCCGGGACTGCCGACGATGGCGCGCCGCCACCTGTGGACAGACTCGACGGAAGGCCTCCGGCTGCCGAGCTTGGAGCTCGGCCAAGTCCCGAGGACAACCCCGACATCGGAGTTCCAGCCCCCACACCACCACCCCCGAGTCCGCCGCCAAGCCCACCGGATGACATTCCGCCTATACCTCCAGCGCCGGAAATTCCGCCGTCCGTTAACGGCGAGGGTGGCATCACACGGGGTGGCTGAGGGGGTGATGTTATTCCGCCGCCGGACAAATTTCCGCGCAACTGAGGATTGGACGCAAAAGGATCGTCCGTAGCGCCGCTGCCACCGCTACCAGACTCGCCGTGCTGTTCGCCCTTCTTTTTCGGCCCGCGCATTTGCGGGTCGCCATCAAGCGCCTGAGTAGGTTCCGGAGGCGTGTCGAGAGGCGCGCCGCCACGACCCAGAATTCCCGTGGCAATCGGTTCAACGCGACCTTGCATGCGCGCATGGAGACTCGTTATGCCACCTACGAATTCGGAGTGGACCGCCAGCGCTTGGGCATGTCGGGCGGCGATGATCGACGCCCGCTGGGTGGGTGGTGACGCGGCAAGCTCATCGTGCGCGTCGGCATCGATCCGGTCAAGCGCCCGGTTCAAGGCATATTGAAGTTCGGTAGCTTCGCGTAAGCCTGAGTCCAGGTGTTGCAGAATCGACGCGATTTGGCCGTGGTCGACGCCCATCCGCTGGTGGGCGGTGATCATAGCTTCACTTGCGGAACCTTCTGTTGCCGATGAAAGCTTCACTGCTGCAACACGATACGAATTTCCTACGTCTTCGTGAACACCTCGTGCCGTTCGGAATTCGGCGCGTGCAGGTTCTAAACCGCTGTACCGCGACCACATCCACGGCGGCACAATCGAATCTGAATACGGACGACCCTCTGTGCGTGGGAGCATTTAGTTACCCACAAACCGAGCGGACTTTTGCAGCCGCATCAATTCCTCGTTGCGCTGCAGCGTTCGCGACGTCGGCGGCGGCATGTTGACCGTCTGCGGCGACCATATCGATGGTCGCAGAGATGTATTCGGCTATGGCGCCGGCGACACTTGGGGGCGCCGCTGGGGCAATGTGTTGTCGTAAGTATTCGACCTGGATCAAGATGCCGGACTCGGCTTCGGAGAGACTCCGTACCGTCACTGGGTCATCCCAAGCTGGCGGCGAATTTACGAATGCGCTGCGGGCGGCGACCATTGCTTTGGACGCCGCCCGCCATGCGTCGCACGCTTCGCGTTTTGCGGCGGTGACCTCATTAGGTGCGGCAGTTCTTGGTGGCGTCGGTTCGATGGGTGCCGAAGGTGGTTGCGATGCCGAACGGTGTGTCAACGCCGCGGCGCTCACCCCCGCGGCTGCAATGGCTACGACGAGTGCCGTGATTGTCAGGAGTCGCCCACTACGGCCCGCGGTTGGCGGCTGGTATCCCGTTTCCGCCATGCCTGATGGACCGTGCTGCTGCGCCGCTGGCGGCGCGAATGGTTCCGGAAGCGTCATGTCGTCTCGCCGATTTGCCCTAGTTCACCGGCATTAGCGGTGTCCATTTCTGACAGGGTGGCGAACCCCGCGGCGCTTGCGGTGCCGAGCCTTTCACCACGTGAACTGACCGTTTGTGTAACTGCCTGATGGACACCATATCCCCAGGTATGAAGCGCAGCTAATGCTGCATCGAAAGCGCTAACGCCGCCGCCGCTCAGTGGGAGGGCAGGGGCGTCGTCCACATTCGTCCTCAACCCCTCCGCGGCCGCTCGGGCGGCAATAGCCGGTGCTTCCGAATCAACAACCACACGTTCAGCCATAGCGCACAGCGTAGAAGCGGGGGCTGACATCGCGCCACCATCGACAAAGAGCGCGCGGATGACCATGCGGCTCAGGGTAAGCGGGGCGGCGGCGTAGTGACATTGCGCCACCGTTCGCATCAAGAACGTAACTTCACCGAGCGCGTCGGTTCCGGACGAGTGGTCTCGTTGTCTTCGATGCTCGACACATTTGATGCCTCAGTCTTGGTCGCTGGTGTCGTCCTCAAGGCCCAGGTCGAGCTGCCGAAGCCGTTCATCTTCTCGGGCGATCTTCGCCGGCCGGAGCCCCACGTGAATCCAGCCAGCTATGCCGACCATCACTATGAATGCTATGCCCAGGGCGCCACCAATTTGGCCGTTCTCCGTCGTAAGGGCACTATCGCCATTTACCGCCACGAGTACTACTGACGCCACTATCAGGAATCCGAAAAGCGCCGCACACGCGCCGACGACCCATACCACTGTCAACTGCGCCTGCGTCAACATGCGCCGCCTCCGCGCCAGATTCATCGCCGCCCGCTGCCGCTCATCAGCCTTGCGGTCACGGCGGGCCTGAACTGCGCCCGCACACAGCAGCACACCGATGCTCAGGATCGGGGACCACCCGACAATGAATCCCAACCACTTCGGGCCCGGCGGCGGCAGCAGGATGACCGCAATCAAGATCAGGCCGACCGGAAGAGTGGACTCGTAGAAGGTCTTTGACAGGTTGCGGTCGCGTGAAGGGCGCCACAAGCGGTACAGCCAGATTGGACCACCGATTGCCAGCAGCACCACCAACGGTGATATCCCGGTGTGCAGTGTCGCTTCCTCCGCCATGTTCCTCACGTTAAGGGCAAACTGTGACACGACGTGTTCAACTGCGCACGAGCCCGCATCGCTCGGCAGTTTGACCAAGACGCCCGGATGGACGCCGGTGGGTGTTCAAACCAAGCCGTCTCATTTCTAAAGAAACGAGACAGGCGTACGCGGCCCACATGCGATGACAAAGCGCCAGGTTGTGATTTTCAGAGGTAAGTGGCGGTGAATCTTCAGCGGTAAATGGCGTCACATAGTCGCGATGACCCGCGTGCGGTTAAGCGTTTAGGCGATCTTCGTATGGGGCGTCGGGCGGAATCTGTAGGACCTCGATCATCTCGGATGTGCGGAGCTGGTCGATAAGTTCACGTGTACCGCCGATGATGGTGGAGTCGTAGTCGACTTCGGTTGCCACGCACCAGGTGTGGTCGGCGGGCCAGAAGAAGCTTGGCGATTGGGGGATGAAAAAGTCCTCGTTGACCCAGTGTCCGATCCGTACGGCGGCGTCGATGTGGCCTTTAAACAGGTGGTATCTGCGGCCGGGTAGTGAAAAGGTGGGTCCGCTTGTGGCGAGTCGCCATTGAGCCGGTGCCGGCTGGGGCGGTTGGATGTCCGGGATCACACCGTCGGGAGCGTAGTAGGCGGTGATCGTCGACGCCGGACTGTCATGGTCGTGGAGCCAGCCCCAGCCTTCCCAGACCGCGAAACAGCACGCCTGTGCTGTCGTGGTGTGCCTGGCGAGGATGGCGCAGAGCGCCTTGAGTGCCCAGCCGTTCAGGTCTCCCCGCATGGGGTCGCCCGGTCGGCCGCGTCCCGAGGATGCTGAGGACTTGATCTTCTCCCACCAGGCCGATGGATGGAGAATGCGGCTGTTGGCGCGGGCCACCGTCGCCCAGGTCAGTGGTCCGGGGTGATCGTCGAGGGGATGCAGTAGCCGGGCGTAGGCCCCAAAGCCGGCACCGACCATGCCGGTCGGCCAGTGCTGGTGATCCCATAGGTCTACCCGGTCGATCAGCCACTGAGCCGGCTCGGCCGAGCCGGCAGGTCGAGGAGGTTGATGATCCACCCTGCCACGATCCCTTACACCGCCCCGTTACGCAGCATCGGCGTGTTTCGT
>NZ_JCALCF010000054.1:0-16054 GCF_059812185.1 Mycobacterium sp. NGS67 | reverse complement strand
CTTATCTGGGGGTGCTTTTAGGTGTCCGTGACTGTTCCCCGTTAGGACCTTGGGCGTGCGCCTGACTAACGGGGAACAGTGCGTTTGCAGGGTGTCTCCGCTTCGGTCGGTCAAAATTTTGACGAGGTCGAACATGCTTACGGGTTAGCCGCCAGTGGCGCCTCGGCGCGGTGGATCGGATGGTGGTGGTTATGCCGTGGAGTTATCTGTGCGGTGAAGTGCGTAGGCGGCGATGCCGATACCGATTACCGCGGCTCCTGATAGGACGGAGATGAGCGGCAGGGTGAACGCTAGGACCGCGCAGCCTAGGAATCCGACCATCGGGATCACGCGGGCTGGGCGATCTTCGTCGGGCCCCAGCGTGAGGGCGGAGGCGTTGGTGATCGCGTAATAGATCAACACGGCGAACGAAGAGAACCCGATGGCGCTGCGCACGTCGATGGTGGCGGCCAGGATTGTGACGATGGTTCCGATCGCGAGCTCGGCGCGGTGTGGGACTCGATACTTCGGGTGTACCGCTGCCAGTCGGTGGGGCAACCGGTGGTCGCGTGCCATGGCCAGCGTGGTGCGTGAAACGCCCAACATCAGGCCCAGCAGGGACCCCAGCGCGGCGACTGCTGCGCCGGCCCGCACTATCGGAATCAGCCAGGCTGCGCCGGCCACTTGCACGACTTCTGCGAGAGGGGCTCGGGCGTTGGCCAGGTGCTGGGGACCCAAGACCGACAACGCCGCCACCGCTACCACGGCGTAGATCGTGAAGGTGATACTGAGGGCGATGGGGATGGCGCGGGGGATGGTGCGTTGCGGGTCGCGGACTTCCTCGCTGAGTGTGGCGATACGGGCGTATCCGGCGAATGCGAAGAACAGCAAGCCTGCTGCTTGCAGTACCCCGCCCGGCGAAACGCCGGATACCGCGAAGTGGGCATCGTCGGCAGCGTTGGCGGTCAGTGACGTCACCACCACCGCCGTGAGCACCATGAGCACCACGGCGACGATTACGCGAGTCAGCCACGCCGATTTCTGCACGCCGATGTAGTTCACGGCGGTCAAGGCGATCACTGCGGCAGCTGCAATCCCGTGGGCCTGTTTTGGCCAGACGTAGGACCCGACGGTCAGTGCCATTGCGGCGCATGACGCGGTTTTGCCGACCACGAATCCCCAGCCGGCAAGGTACCCCCAGAACTCGCCCAAGCGTTGTCGGCCGTAAAGGTATGCGCCTCCGGATGCTGGATAGAGGGCGGCCAGCCGCGCCGTTGAGGTGGCGTTGCAGTAAGCGACCAGCGCTGCCAGGGCAAGCCCGAACAGCAGACCCGACCCTGCGGCGTGGGCTGCCGGGCCCAGTGCCGCGAAGATCCCAGCGCCGATCATCGATCCCAGTCCGATCACGACCGCGTCGGTGGTGCCGAGTCGGCGTGCCAGTGCGGGCTGCTCGCTATCTATGATTCCTCCCGGGGGTTATCAAGAATTTCAGCGGCTAGCGCGGCCAGGGCCATGCGTTCCTCGGCCAGTGCCTCCCGCCCAAGATCGGTGATCTCATAAGCCCGGCGCGTGTGACCGTCGACCACGTGCTGGTAGGAGGTCAGGAGGCCGTCTTGCTGCATGCGGTGCAGCATCGGGTAGAGCGTGCCCGGAGAGATTTTGTAGCCATGACCGGCTAACTCGTCTGCCATCCACGCGCCGTGGACTGCCTCGATGTTGGCGTGGTGCAAGATGTGCAGTCGCACTGCGCCGCGTAGGAACTGGCTCATGGGTCAATCTTCAGCTCTCCAAGAGCGACGACGAACTCAGGTCGCTTCAGGGCCCAGATCCCATGAGCGGTGATGTCGTGGACCCGCCGCAGGCGACCGTCGACGAATTGCCGATCCGCCAGCAACAGGTTCTCGCGCTCCATCTGAAACAGCACCGACAGCAGAGCCGCGGTCGTGACGCGGTAACCACGCCGGGCCAGCGCGCCCGCCATCCAGGCACCGTAGACGGGTGCCATCTTCGCGTCATGTAACACATGCAGACGCACCGCGGCAGGCAGCACCCCGGCCACCGGCCGGCACCGCGGCACGGACGACACCGCTGAGGACTTGTCACCGTCGCCTCCGGTCAGCGGCGACGCCCTAGTGGTGATGCCAGTCCGGCACCGGCAGAACTGCTCCAACACCCCACTTCCTTCGTGCTCGTTCAACACTCGCGCGCACCCCTTACGGGTATCGATATACGATATCGGAATACGATAACAATAGCTCGGCAGATGATCGTCCGACCCCAAGGGGTCCAGTCTCGAAAGGCGCGACGGTGACTAAGCGATTGCCCGCTACGACGCGGCGGCAACTGTTCGGAATCTCGGTGTCGGCGGTGGGGGGGATCGCGTTGTCGGGCTGCGACCGCTCGCAGCCTGTTGCCAGCGGCAGCGGGGCGCCCTCAGCGCAGGAGGCCCCGGTGACGCCGCCGGAAGATCTGATGCGCGAGCACGGCATCCTTAAGCGCGTCTTGCTGACTTATCGAGAGGGGATGCGGCGCATCGATATTGGCGAGGAGGTGCCCGTCAAGGCGCTCAATGCCGGCGCGGAGATTATCCGGAGCTTCATCGAGGACTACCACGAGCATCTCGAGGAACAGTACGTCTTTCCGAGGCTGGAGCAGGCCGGCAAGTTTGCCGATATCACCAGCGTCTTGCGTATTCAGCACCAAAAAGGTCGTGCCATCACCGACCGAATCTTGGCCGCTACCAGCGCAGGCATTCGGGTCGAGCCGGCGCGAGCCGCTCTCACACGAGACATGTCGTTGTTCATCCGGATGTATGAGCCCCACGAAGCACGCGAAGATACCGTCATTTTCCCTGCTCTACGAGAATTGATGCCTGCCAAAGAATTCGGCGACCTTGCAGAGACCTTCGAAGACGAGGAACATAGGCGGTTCGGCCCGACGGGCTTTGAAGGCATCGTCGACAAGGTCGCCGACATCGAGGGAAGTCTCGGCATCTATGAGCTGAGTCAGTTCACGCCCAGCTAGCAAAGTACCTTCATGACTGCGCAGGAGTTTACTGCTGCCTTGATCTTCTGAATCCACTCGATGAAAATAGCGTTGCACCAGGCAGATTCGTCATAATTCTCCCTCTTTGAGCCAATCGCGGTGTCGCGGGCTACGGGGAAGAAGTTGCCGTCAAACACACGTGTGCTACGCGAGACCGGGGTCTGTGCACCGATAGATGACAGTTTCGGGCACGCGGCCTGACTGGCCGGTGTGGTCATGATTGCTTCGTATGGGATTGGGGTCAACCGCTTCGAGTGCGGCTAGGCGTGGCTGGGCTGCGGTTCGTGTCGACGGTGATATCGCGAGGCGGGGCGGCGTTATTGGTAGGCTGCTAGCAAAGGTGCGCCGGGAAGTCTGGTCGGCTCGCCGGTAGCAGTTCTGTTGCCGGGGATCAATTGCTTATGCAATCGACTGGAGCGTGTTCCTTTTGCCGGACGATAACTTGTGTAGGAACAAGCGGGCGATCCGCGTTGGCGAACCGTGGTTTGAGAGATCGCGGATCGTCGAGTCGACTTCGAAGAAGTTGAAATGTCAAGCTAGCTGGCGGAATTGGCTACCGCCTGGGGTACGCGCTGCTGTGGCTGGCGGCCGGCTGCCCGTCATTGTTGGGTGTGTCGTGGTCGTGATCACCGCTTGTTCGCCCAGCAGCACGGTAGCCGAGCCCAATGTTACGGGGGGTCCCACCGTTGATGCGTTGATCGTCAGCGTCGATGAGGTGCGGCGCATCGCCAACTACGAGGAACTCACCGCGCATTCGCATGCGGACTTACGTCACCCGCCGTCGGGAGACCTCAACGCCCCGAGCGCCTGCCGGGCAGTGGGGACCAGCGATCTCACTTTCGGCAGCAGTTGGACTGAGTTCCGCAGTGCGGGCTATCACGGAACAACCGATGACATCAAACCCGGCGGGCCCGCCCTGAAGGTGACAGTCAGTCAGGCCGTAGCGATCTACCCCGATGCAAGCACTTCCCGCGGTGTGCTCCATCAGCTTCAACTGTCGCTTCAGTCCTGTCTCGGCTTGCGCGACCCTAATTACGACTTCACCCTCGACAACCCGGACCCTTCCACCCTCAGGATCAGTTCCCGGGGATGGAACCATCTGTACCGCGAGAAGAAGGCGGTGTTGATATCGGTCGGGGCGTTAGGCATTGAACCAGCAGGCCAGATCGCGAATATCGTCCTGCAAAATATTACCGATCGAATCCAATAAAACGGTGAACGACTATTGGATATTCTCCAAAGGCTCCATAGTCCAGTCTGCGTACTGGGCGATTTGGCATGAATTATGCGGTGCCGAGATCATACGATCCGCAACCCCGCCACTCACCTCTTTCGTCAAAGCTTTGCCAAGCCTCCGGAATGGTGTGATCCAACAAGAAAATTGACCGTCTAAGACTGTTAAAACTCAACGAGATGCGTTGCTATTGCCAGTATCGATGCAAGTGTAGGGGCGTGAATTATCTTGTGGACAATAAGGCAGTTCGATCTCATATGCTTCTTCCCCTGGCGGCTCTGCGTTGTTGGGTTGATCCGCTTCGAGGGCAACCGATGCATGACCGGGCCTCGCGTCCGGATCGGTTGCCTGAGAGCTACCTCATTGTTTCGAAAGGTTAATACGTGTCAAACGAATGGGGCAACGTGTCGGACACGCCAAAAGCGCACGAAGTCGGCCTCCTGACCTATACGGGCCGATTGGGCGGTGGTCTTCGGGCGGATGTGCAGCGAAAGCGGCCTGCCTATGTCGGCGATTTCAAGGACGGACTACATTCGAAAGTCTTAGCATCGGTGAGTTTTCTCTTCTTCGCCTGCCTTGCGAATGCAATTGCCTTCGGTGGCCTCACCAGTGTCATGACCCACGGTGAAATCGGCATCGTCGAAATGATTGTGGCCACCGCCATCGGCGGAATCCTGTTCGCCTTTCTGTCCGCCCAACCCCTGACGCTGCTGGGCGGCACCGGCCCCATCGTCATCTTCACCGGCCTGCTATACACGATGTGCCAGCGTTTCGACCTGCCCTTTTTGCCGGTCTACGCCTGGGTAGGAGTCTGGTCAGGCATTCTTATGCTCGTCCTCGTCGTGACCGACGCCAGCGCGCTCATGAAGTTTTTCACCCGCTTCGTCGACGAGATCTTCGCCGTCCTCATCGCCGTCATCTTCATCTTCGAAGCGGCGCGCTCCGTGTTGTCGCCCTTCACCGCCTCACCGCGCAACGACGCGACCGCCCTGATGACCGTGGTCCTGGCACTGGGAACATTCCTCTTGGCCCGCACCTTCAAAACTTTCCTGCAGACCAGGTATGTCCAGCGCAGGTTCCGTGAATTCGTGGCAGATTTCGGGCCCACCATCGCCATAGCGCTGATGACAATATTTGCTTTAACGTTGCCGGAGGTCAAGGTCGCCGACGTGGCCATTCCCGACCATTTCGGCACCACCACCGGCCGGTCCTGGCTCGTCGACATGTTCTCGGTGCCCATCTGGCTGATCGTCGCCTGCCTCGGGCCGGCTATCCTGGTCACCGTCCTGCTGTTTCTCGACCAGAATATTACAACTCGTCTGGTCAACAGCCCGTCGCATGCCCTGCGAAAAGGCGGCGGCTATCACCTGGACTTGGCTGTCGTCGGAGTCATCACCGCGGTATGCTCGGTGTTCGGTTTGCCGTGGATTGTGGCGGCCACCGTCCATTCTCTCAACCACGTCAAGAGTTTGGCGACCACCACACGCCAAGGCGACGATTCCGGCGCCGAGCGCATCCTGGCTGTCCGAGAAAATCGGGTCTCCCCGCTCGCCATTCATATCCTGATCGCGGCCTCGCTTTTCATGTTGCCGCTGATCAAGAAAATTCCGATTGAGGTACTTTTCGGGTTGTTCCTGTTCATGGGTTTTGCCACTCTCAACGGGACGGACTTCTATGCGCGGTTGAAACTGTGGTTGACCGACCGCAACCTGTACCCCGACACCCACTACGTTCGTCATGTTCCCTGGAAGGTCATCCACCTCTTCACCTTGGTCCAGCTTCTCTGCCTGGTGGTGTTGTGGATCCTCAAAAGCAGCCCGGCAGGGATCTTGTTCCCCTTATTCATCGCGATGCTGGTGCCGTTGCGCCTTCTGCTCAACAAGTGGTTCCAGCAGCAGCACCTGGCATTGCTCGACGCCGATGAGCTAACCGACGAAGAGAGCATGGGGGACTTCCGGCTCTAAGCTCGTCGGGGGGGCAAATGCTTTCGTCGAGTGCTGAGTTCACTTCGATGATGCGAGCCGTAAACCGGGACCGGTTCGGGAGTTCCACTATGCGGGCAGCGATGTTGTCGCGGATGAGTCTCATGCGGGCGATGCCGTCGATGCCGCGGTGTGAGGGTTCGTCGATGTTCCATCGTTCGACAGGTCTGCCGTCGGCGAGCGGGTCGATGTGGGCGCTCGCCAGTAGGCACCGGTCGCTGGTGACGGTTCGGCCAGCACTTGCGCTGAGAGTGCGTTGACCGCGGTCTTGGCGTGGGTGCCCGCCGAGGTGATGTGGATGTTGGGAGCGGCGAGGTAGCGCATGAGTCCGGCGGCCATGACCGACTTTCCGGTGTTACTGACGCAGACGGACAGCACTGAGGTGTCGGCCATGATGGTTGTTGTGTTTCTTGAGGGTATCGCTGGTTATCGGCTGACCGGCACGTTCAGTTCGGCCAAGAGTTGGTGGATGCGGCGGTCGATCTGGTCGCGAATTGGGCGCACGGCTTCGACGCCTTGGCCGGCCGGGTCGGGCAGTTCCCAGTTCTCGTAACGCTTTCCGGGAAAGATCGGGCAGGCGTCGCCGCAGCCCATGGTGATGACGACGTCGGCGGCTTGCACAATTTCGTCGGTCCAGGCTTTTGGGTATTCGCCGGTGATGTCGATCCCGACCTCGGCCATGGCTTCGATGGCGGCGGGGTTGACCTCGTTGCCGGGTTCGGATCCGCCCGACCAGGCGACGACGTAGTCACCGGCGTAGTGGGTGAAATACCCGAGTGCCATCTGGGAGCGGCCGGCGTTGTGGGTGCAGAGGAATAGCACGGTGGGTTTTCCGTCGCTGATCTTGCCTTCGGCCCTGTCGGTCATGGCGTGGCGTCCGTTCTTGTCGTCGAGTCGGTGGCGGGTAGGTGTTGGGAGGTGTGGTGGTGGAACCGTTTACGCAAGGCGAGGGAGACGTGGACCAGGGCGACCAGGACGGGGACTTCGATGAGTGGGCCGACGACGCCGGCCAGGGCTTGGCCGGAGGTGGCGCCGTAGGTCGCGATCGCGACGGCGATGGCGAGTTCGAAGTTGTTGCCGGCGGCGGTGAACGCCAGGGTTGTCGTGCGCTCATAGCCAAGGTCGAGCAGCGTGCCGAGGAGGTATCCGCCACCCCACATGATCGCGAAATACGCCAATAGGGGAAGCGCGATGCGGGTTACGTCCCACGGTTGGCGAGTGATCTGATCTCCTTGCAGGGCAAAGAGAATCACGATTGTGAACAACAGCCCGTAGAGCGCCCACGGCCCGATCCGCAATACGAATATCGACTCGTACCAGTCGCGGCCTTTGGCCTTTACTCCGACGCGCCGGGAGAGGTAGCCAGCGGCCAGTGGGATGCCGAGGAAGATGAACACGGATTTGGCGATCTGCCACGGGGAGGTGTCGATGGTGGTTTGTTCGAGGCTGAGCCAGCCGGGTAGCACTGAGAGGTAGAACCAGCCCAGCACGGCGAACATGATGACCTGGAAGATCGAGTTCAAGGCGACGAGGACGGCGGCGGCTTCGCGGTCGCCGCAGGCGAGGTCGTTCCAGATGATGACCATGGCGATGCAGCGGGCCAGACCGACGATGATCAGGCCGGTGCGGTATTCGGGCAGATCGGGTAGCAGCAGCCAGGCCAAGGCGAACATCAACGCCGGGCCCAGTACCCAGTTCAGGATCAGTGAGGAGAGCAGCAGTTTGCGGTCGCCGGTGACGGTGTCAAGGCGGTCGTAGCGGACTTTCGCGAGTACCGGATACATCATGATCAGCAGGCCGAGGGCGATGGTCAGTGATATCCCGTCGATCTGAACCTTTTCGAGTGCAGTGTCAAGTCCGGGGATCCAGCGGCCGAGGAGCAGTCCGGCGACCATGGCTGCGCCGATCCAGACCGGTAGGAACCGGTCGAGGCTGGAGAGCTTGCCGACAACTGGCGGTGCGGTGGTGGTGTCGGTCATGCCGGCGCCCCGGCCGCGGTGCCGAGTAGGACTGCCAGGCTGGCCAGGGCGTCGGGCGCTACCGCGTAGTACACCCACGAGGCTCGGCGCTCGGAGGTCAGCAGTCCGGCGTCGCGCAGCACTTTGAGGTGATGGCTCACCGTGGGTTGGGAGACCTCCACCCCGACCGAGATGTCACAGACACAGGCTTCGCCGCCGGCGTGGCTGGCGATCGCCGAGAACAGCTGCAGCCGCACCGGATCGGCCAGGGCTTTGAGCTTGACCACCATATCGGTGGCCTCAGCCGCCGTGAGGGGTTCGCGTAGCAGTGCCCCGGGTGGGCAACACGCCGCGTTGACCGGTTCCGATGATTTCGACATCCATCGATATTGATACTTATCGAACCCAGCGTCAAGCAGGCCGTCGATCGCGGAGGGCCCACCATCGCGGCGATGGTGGGCCCTTGCTGTAACGGCAGGTTATCGGGTCAGCAGCAGGACGTGGTCTTGACTGCTTCAGGCTCTGCTGCTGCGGCGGCCGTGCCGCCGCAGCAGACGCCACCCTGCTCAGCCTCGCCGTCGGCCAGGAGCTGGAGGCTGGTGCCGAATGTTTCGGAGTCGGCCAGCACGGTGTAGACCTCCCATTTCTCCCCGGCCGGCCCGGTTACCCAGACCTTGTCCTGGCTGGCAAAGCAACAGGTGGTGCCGATCTCCTCGTCGGTGAACAGTCCTTCGCCACTCAGTCGGGCGATCTCGGCGTGCACCTTGTCGCTAGATTCAACTTCGACGCCGAGGTGGTTGATGGTGCCGCCCTTGCCGGGGTTTTCCAGCAGCACCAGCTTCAGCGGTGGCTCGGTGATCGCGAAGTTGGCGTAGCCGGGCTTCGCCTTGGCCGTCTGGATGCCAAAGAGCTTGGTGTAGAACGTGATCGCCTCGTCGAGATCATCGACGTTGAGGGCGAGTTGAATACGGGACATGATCCACCTCCAACTAGGTGTGAGACATATATCGAACTGGCGCGTCACCGCCAGAATGCCACCTTTTCGATATATGTCAAGAATGGTGGCAGGATGGACGCCATGCCCAAAGCGCTGCCCGTGATCGACATGTCCGCCCCGGTGTGCTGCGCCCCGGTCGCCGCCGGTCCGATCAGCGATGCCGACGCCCTGCAGGTAGCGATGCGGCTCAAGGCGTTGGCCGATCCTGTGCGGGTGAAGATGATGTCGCTGTTGTTCAGCTCCCGCCCGGGTGAGGAGACCAGCGGGGATCTGGCCGCGGTGCTCGACTTGGCCGAGTCGACGGTCAGTCATCACCTGGGCCAGCTCCGCAAGGCCGGGTTGGTGATCTCCGACCGGCGCGGTATGAACGTCTTTCACCGGGTGAAACCCGAAGCCCTGCAAGCACTGTGCGTAGTGCTCGACCCCAACTGCTGTACTTGACGCGGTCTGCGGCCCACGACCAGGTGGACGCCCTGGTGTGGGCGTGACCATGATGCGCGCGGATCTGCGCTGGTAGCGACCGTTCGGTGTAGTAATGGCGGGCAAATATTTCGCCTGCAGAACCTGTCGAACCGCCAACGCGGTTCGAGCGGCTATCTCCGGGAGCGATGGTGTCGGAGGAATACGGCCGCTTGTTGCCGTGCTGGGGCGCTAGACACAACTTATGGCGGGCCGCGGCTTTGGTCCCTGAGCGCCCAGCCCCCATCAATCCGCCACCATTCTTGAGAATTGTTTCCAATGACGACCGCGTCCCCACCTGGCGGAAGCCAGGTCAACCATTTCTGCACCGCCAGATCAATCGAGAAGCCACAGTTGGGAGTGCGGTGCGGTTTGACACGTGGGCCGATCCGGGGGCTGAGGCTCAGGTATGAGAGTCGAGTTGCCCATAGAGCAGTTCGATCGTCGTTTTTTGTTGTGCCACTGTGGCTCTAAGTTTCTTGATTTCGTCGTCTTGGGTGGCTAGCTGGCGGCGTAGAGCAGTGATGATGGTGGTTTCACGGCCGGTAGCGGATGGCTCGTGGTGGTTAGGGGTGTGGCGATATTGGTCGATGACGGCCAGGAGGTCGTGGTGTTTGTAGATGGTTTTGCGGACGACCCGGGCTTTGGCGGCCACGGTGGAGATATTGATCGGCGCTTCGGCTTTGCGAAGGGCGCGGATCGCTTTCTCGATGTCGCGGCGTTTGGCGGCTGCGACGGCGGCGCGGTGTTTGGCCAGCCCTTCGAGAGCTTTGTTCGACGGTGGCGGGGGTCGGCGCGGGCTCACGGGGTGGGGTCTTGATCGGCTTTGCGCAGTACCGATTCGTGGTTGCCGCGGGTTTTGATCTGCAGCAGCGGCAGCCGATTGGCAGTGCCGGCGCCGCCGATGCTGTGTCCCTCGTTGGCCGCGGCGTCGGTGCGCAACCGGTCGATGATGGCATCGAGAGAGGCGATCTCGCGGCGTCTTTCGTGGATCCAGACGTTGTCGTCGGTGAGCTCGCGTCCGGTGCGCTGGAGGTACTGGGTGCGGCGCAGCTCGATCAGGGCCTGGGTCTTGGCGCGTTGGTCGAGCAGCTCCTCGAGGTGGGTGGCGTCGGTGGCGAAGTGGCCGCACGACAGGCAGGCGTTGCCTTTGTCGCATGTCTTGAGTGGCGGCAGCAGGCAGACGCCGTTGGGCAGTACCCGGTCGGTGCGCGAGGACAACTTGGTCATGTCGTAGATGTCGGACGGGCTGATCGCGATCTCGGCGCCGTGGGCACCGATCTTCTTGTGCCGCAAGAACTCCGCTTCGGCGGTCGCGGCCAGTGTGGCGGCGTAGCGCAGCGTCATCTCCGGGGAGGCGTGTCCGAGATAGCGCTGCACGACATGGATTGGGACACCGTCGTTGAGTAGTTCGGTGGCCCGGGTGTGTCGCAGCCGGTGGGTTTGGGTGAATCGCAACCGGTGACCGGCGGCGTCGGTGAGGCCGTGAATCTTGTCGAGGTTGCCCAGGGTCGCGCCGTAGGACTGGTAGGTGCGGGGCCGCTGCCCGTGGTGCTGGTAGCGCAGGCCGACGAACAGGTATTTGGGAGTCAGGTCGGGGTAGTGCCGGCGGACCCAGGCTTGCTGTTCGCCGATGACGTTGACGATGGCCTGCTCGACCAGGATGGTGGGCAGCACCCCGTCGACCTTGGTCTGCTGATACCGCAGTTTGGCCACGAACGCGTCGGGGTCATCGGTGTCGGTGGGCCGTTCCTGGCCCGGAATCGGTGCCAGTGGGTCGAAATCGAGCATCAGGATCTCCGATGCCCGCCGCCCGGTCAGCGCTTGGAGTAGCCATATCCGGGCGGCTTGAGGGTCACCGAGGCCGGTGATGATGGAGATGGTGGCGTCGGGGTGGGTGATGGCCACCGGGGTGCCGCGGTCGGCGGCCAACACGTCGAGGTAGCACAGCATCTGCTGTAGCTCGGCGGTGGAATACCAGGTCAGGTCTCGGGGGCGGTGGGCACGGCGGGTCCGAAATGCGGCCCCCCAGAGCCGGGTGTAGCTGTCGGTGAGCTGGGCCCAACGGGGATCACCGGTGGCGGCGGCGGCTTCCTCGGCGTGGTCGACCATGAAGGCGTAGAACACCTGGGTTTGCGACTGGGCCGCGTCGATCGCCGAGGACGACAAGGGTTTGTCGGGTTTGGCCGAGGCCTGCGGGGATTTCAGATAGTCGGAGAAGTCGGTGAACAGCAGCCGCAGGGCGGCGCGGTCGGGGGTGAGCAGCGGATCGGTGATACCGCGCCCGTCCAGGAACCGCCCCAGATGCCGCGCCATGTCGCGGGCCCGTTCCCCGGCCGATGACCAGCGCAGCAGCTGTCCGGTCAGCGATGTCCGCAGCCAGAACCGTGCTCCATCACGTAGCCAAAGAGGTTGGATCGCAGAGAGTTTGACGGTTTTATCGTGACTGGGTTCGTGTTCGCGTTGTGGTATGCGGGGATCGGCCCGCAGATCCCAGATGTCATGGGACCACCACGGCGCCTCGGTGCAGCGCACTGAGACGTAGAGATGCAGATGCGCGATGAAGCTGTTCATGTAGCGCCGCGCCCCGGCTGACGGGAGCCGGCCGTTGCGGCGCTCGAACCCCACCACCGCATGACGCACGATGGTGGCGGCGTCCAGGTCGGCGATGCTGACCGGCGACCGGTGATGAACGGTGCGGTATTCAGCGGCG
The DNA here is from genome assembly GCF_059812185.1 of Mycobacterium sp. NGS67. Classification (NCBI taxonomy): domain Bacteria; kingdom Bacillati; phylum Actinomycetota; class Actinomycetes; order Mycobacteriales; family Mycobacteriaceae; genus Mycobacterium; species Mycobacterium sp. NGS67. The sequence goes on along the minus strand of NZ_JCALCF010000054.1, from coordinate 3,687 downwards.
GCGTCGGTCAGGGCGCGGCTGCACCACTTCAGCAGCGACGGCTCGATTTTGCGGACTCCGTCGTGGCCGCAGGTCCATACCCACCAAGCCATCTCCTGGCAGAACCGTTGCGGCACCTGCGCCGGGGTGAAGTCGTGGCCGGCAGCTTTGTTGGCGTAGCGCTGGTTGAGTAGGAAGACGGTGTTCGCCGGCGGTCTGTCGATGCGGTAGGTCAGGGTGCGCCACTGCTCAGGCACCAGCGCCCACTGCTGCGTCCACGCGCTATCTCCCGGGTCTACCGGTGCGCGGTGGTGCTCACCGGTCATGGCTCACCTTCCATCCGGCGACGTAGTTCTTCCACTCGGCCACCGTGCGCATCTCAGCGTCGGCGGTGACCCAGCCGTAGGTCGACAAGGTGGTCTGCACGTCGGCGTGGCCCAGTCGGCGCATCACCACGTGCTCGCCCACCCCGGCCAGCAACAGGGCGGTCGCGTGGGTGTGGCGCAGCCAGTGCGGTGTCCAGTCCGCCGGCAACACCTCAGACTGGCTTTTGGTGATGGAATCGACTTTGTCGTAAACGGTTTCAGGGCGAATTGCGGCATACTTCTCGCCGCGGGCGAGGTTGACGAACACGAAATGGGTGTTCAGGTCCGCCACCGCGACATCAGCGCCGGCGCCGATCAGCTGCCACACATACTCGCTGTAGAGAGCGACCAGATCATCACCGATGTAGATCCGTCGGGCACCGGACTTGGCCCGGACACCGTGCGGATGATCATCACGGTCAGCGATCAGAACCGACGGAGTATCGCCGCCGCTGATATGAAAATCGTTGTGGCGCAGCAATAGTGCCTCACCCATCCGCATGCCGGTCTCGGCCAGTACCGCGAAGAACAACCGGTCTCGCAATCCGGCCGCACTGCCCGACCACTGCCCTGACGGGGTCTGGATACTGCAGGCATCCAGGATCGCGGTGACCTGGCCGGGCAGCAGTACCGGGGTTTCGGCGCGGTTGGGTGTGCGCCGCCGATAAATCGGGGCATCCTGGGTGCGGTGCGGGCCGACCCCGGTCAGAAACGACGCATACCGGTGTCGAGACGCCCGCGCCTGGGTGGAGAACAGCCGGCGATAGGGGCGGTCGAGGTCGTGGGCCTGGGCGAAGTACCGATACATCGACAACACCGCTGTCCCCCGCGGCTGCAGCGAGGACTCGGCCATCCCTTTCCGGGCCTCCCCGATCCGCGATGTTCCGGGTAGGTCCCCGGTGCGCAGGTAGGCCAGGAACTGACCGAACAGGCTGGTGGGGAAGTCATCCCACGCAGCCCCGGTGTGTTCGAGCAGCGTCCACCAGGCTGCAAGCCCGTAGGCATAGTTGCGGACGGTGTTGGGCGAGGCGCCACCATCGACCAAGAACCGCAGATACTCCCGCGCCGGAACAATCGGCAACAGATTCGCACCGACCACCGAATAGGTCTGCGCCCGGTCCGGGAACCGCAGCAGCTGCACCGCCGCCACCGTCAGTGACTCCGCGCCCCGGTCACGGGGTTCTGCCCCGCCGGAAATCATCCATCCGGATCACCTGCCGCGGTTCGCCAAGGCCACGGTCGACCCGAGTAGACCCCATCGCCGCCGCGACCGGCTGCCGGTCCGCCGGGGCCCCGCGCTGGGTGGCCAGAAACCAGTCCAGCAGATCCGGCGGGTAAATCATCGACTCGCGGGCCGACAACATCGGCACCGACGCCGATCCATAACAGCGTTCCACCCACTTGCGCAGCAGCCGAGGCCGTTCCAGTTCCCGCTCATCCCAGCCCGGCTCCGTCATCCCCCAGGTGTGACCGGTATTCGGGTTAATCCGCGAATAAAGCTGTGTGGTAAGCATTTTCGCCCGCTCAGCATCAATCAACCCGGAACCCCGAAGATGCATGATCAGCGACCCCAGTGAGAGTCCCCACTTGTCTTTGATCGGTTTGAGGTTCAACAGCGACATCGCTCGCGGCAACTCCTCGGCAATCGCCGACGCCGGCGCCAACAACTCGGTCGCGAACCTGTTGGCTTCCTGCTCCTCGCCGGAACTGACCGAACAATAGGCGCGGCTGTGCAGCATCAAATGACCCAACTCGTGGCTCACCGTGAACCTGGTTCGTTCCCACGACTCCGATTCCCGCAGCACCACAAGCGGCCGATCACGGTGACGACCAACCCAACTGGAATACCCCAAATGCCTCTCATCGCGGGACCGGCCCGGAGTTGCCGCGAACTCACTTTCCCACTCGCCGGCCACCCGCCGCCGCACGATCACCGGCGCACCCAACCGCTCCGCTTCATAAATTAAGTCATCAAGCGGCTCAACGGGTTCCACACCCATCGCCTCACGCAGCCGCGCCGCGGCCGCCACGATCGACACCCTGCGCGGACCGTCATCGACAATTGTCGGGATCCGTACCGGCGGCAACTTCGACACACTGTCCAAGTCGGCCAGAAAATCCCCGGCCAGCGAGGCGAACGTCGCCAAGAACTCCTGCTCGCCCATCGTCATCGATTTCGGCGCCCGAAACAACAACTCCTTGGCAGCCACCCGTGACTGCGGCTCAGTGCTGAAAAACGCTACCGGAAAACGGAATAAGCCGGCCAGCCGATCGACGTCCTGGGGCAACAAACAGATGGTCGGCGCTTTCTCGATCTTCGTCTGACGGGCATTGCTCCACCCCATCGCCTCGACCACTGACACCGCGGTCATCCGCCGCAACAAACGGGCCTGCCGGACCCGCGTACCAAATACCTCAATCATCGCGTGCTCGATTCAACATCACCTGACACCCGACCCCTCATGCGCCCAACACTGTGCCCGAGGGCTACGACGATTGCGGCGGTGCAGCCTCTTCCTGATCCTGGTCCACCCCGTCGATACCAGCGAAATCTTCGTCGCGACGACGCCGTACCTGCTCGACTGCGGTCTTGCGGACACCCGGCAACATCGCCGAGACCGTACGTTGCTCCATCGCCGGAGCCGGCAACGGCGTCTTGGCGTACAGCACCTGCAGATGCTTGGTCAGAATCCCCGCCGCCAGCACCGCGCCACCCAAACCCTGCCTGCCCGGCCACCACAACACATACGGGTGGTAGCCCTGCGGTTCGGCGATCCCGTCCTCGCCGCCGATCGCATGCCCCAGCACGTCCTCGAAACTGTACTGCTCGCCACCAGGCACATACGGCACCGTCCCCAACAGCGTGCCGTCCCATCGGCGAGGGTGCTTGCGCACCGCAATCCGCATCCCCTTCCCGTCCAAGAGGAGAATCCCGAACCCGTTGCCCTTCACCGCCTTCAAAGAGGAATTCTGCTGCTGTCGACGCCACCGCGAATACAGCAACGTTTCCAGCAGAGTGCACGATACGGTGATGGCACGCGGATCGGCGCCCTGATCGACAAACCGATCCGGAACCTCGGCCAACCTCGCCGCGATGTCGCCGTGAATTTCGGCCAGGACCGAGTGGTGTTGCCTGGCCAGCTCCTCGACCAAGGCTTGAGGATCTTCGTGTAGCTTCACGGGTTAAATTTTTACCCCGCCATCCCACATGTGTCGTCGCGCCACGCCGCAATTTTCCTGCGATTTCTCGACTCGACATACCTAATAGGATACATGTATACCGTTACAAACATGCAGATAAACACGTATGGCAGAAGATATTTGACGATTTAACGCCTGATAA
>NZ_JCALCF010000053.1:0-16310 GCF_059812185.1 Mycobacterium sp. NGS67 | reverse complement strand
CCGCCGCCGCCGGTACCGCCGTTCTTGCCGTCACCACCGGCGCCGCCCTGAGACGTGCCGCTGGCTTCAGCGCCGGTCCCACCGGCAGCGATAGATGCACCACTGCCGTTGCCGCCGTGACCGCCGCCGTCGGCGTTGCCGCCGTTACCACCGGTGGACGTGCCGTGCGCCGTCCCGCCGGGACCGCCGGCGTCGCCGGTGACACCCACGACCTGCGTCGTCTTGCCGCTCTGAATGTCGGATTGGCCGCCTTTACCGCCGACGCTGTTGGCGCCGGTGGCATCGCCGCCGTTTCCGGCGGTGGAATGACCGTACGACAAGCCTTGCGGCCCGGCCTCGAGCTCGCCGAACGAACCGTTGCCGCCGTGACCGCCATTGGTGCCGGCTCCGCCGTTACCACCGGTGGCGAAGGCTTCGAGTCCGGGGCCACCGATCGTGCCGCCGGGACCTGCGGTTCCGGTGCCGTCGACGACGAGGAGGCCGGCGCCGCCGTCGCCGCCGATTCCGTTTGTTCCGGTGCCGCCGTCGCCGCCCAGGGCGCTGGCCCCGATGACACTGCCGCCGTTGACGGTGCCGGTACCCGGGTCGAAGTAGATAGCGCCCGCTCCCGCGGTTCCGCCGGTGCCTCCGGCGATACCCGCGCCACCCAGGCCGCCGGTGGCGCTGCTGCCGGAGACGGTGCCGCCACCGGACGCCGCGACGTACCCTGCGCCGCCGGTCTGGCCGGTGCCGCCGTTGGTGCCGCCGGCTCCGCCTTGTCCACCCTTGGCGACGGTGTTGTCGGACACGCTGCTGCCGGTGCCGTCCGCGAAGATGCTGGCGGTGCCTCCACCGCCCCCGTGTCCGCCGGCCGAGGTGCCCGTGCCGTCGCCGCCTCGGCCACCGAGCCCGCCGATAGCGGAGCTCTCGGTGATGGATCCACCATTTGTGGCGCTGACTTGGGCAGCTCCGCCGTCGCCGCCAGTGCCGCCGCTGATGCCGTTCCCGCCTTTGCCGCCGTCGCCACCGCCACCGCTCCGCACGAGGGTGTCGGAAACGCCTTCGCCGGTGACGTTGACCAGGGCGGAGTTCCCGCCATTACCCCCGGTGCCGCCCACGCCGTCGCCGCCCTCGCCACCGGCTCCGCCGTTACCGCCCTGCACGGTCATGTCGGTGGAGACGGTGCCATTGAGCGGCACGAGCCTGGCGATACCGCCGTTTCCGCCGTGGCCACCCACCGCACCGTTCGTGCCGTTGATGCCGCCGTCACCACCGTTACCCCCGATCGAGGTGCCGTTCACGATTGGAGTGCCTAGGGGGGTGGTGTCGGTGTTGGCCGTCGTCCATGCGTAGCCACCGTCGCCGCCGCTACCGCCGAGTCCCGCACCTCCCTTGCCGCCGGTCGCGTGGCCGTCCGCACTGCCGAACAAGCCGCCGATCTGGGCGTCCCCGCCAGTGCCACCTTGCGCACCACCGGCACTCGCGCCGCCGCCGGCTCCACCGGTGGCCGTGCCGGTGGCCTGACCGTCGGCTCCGCCGGAGAGCAGCACTCCATACCCACCGGTGCCACCGTGGCCGCCGTTGGTGGCGTCGCCGCCGTTGCCGCCGGTCGCGTCGCCGTGGGAGATGCCGCCGACGTTGCTGCCGTAGCCGGCTTGGACTTCACCGCCGCTGAAAGCGGGGTTGTAAGCGTTGCCGCCGACGCTGCCGACGCCGGTGCCGCTGCCGCCGTTGCCGCCGGTGCCGGTTCCGCTGGCGATGCCATAGGTACGGGCGTTGACGTCACCGAGGCCGCCGTAGCCGCCGATGCCTCCGTTTATGCCGTCGCCACCCTTACCGCCGTAACCAAAGCCGCTGGCGTGGGCGTTCACACCGTTGGCAACGATCGCACCCTGCCCACCGTCGCCACCGGTGCCGGTACCGACGGCGGCACCGCCCATGCCGCCCTTGGCCGTACCCCCGGCGGTGCTGCCCGTGCCGTTGGCAGCGATCGTCGCCGCGCCGCCGGTGCCACCGTGACCGCCGGCTGCCGTGGAGCTGCCGTCGCCGCCGTGTCCGCCCTCACCGCCGGTCGCGGTACCGCTGACCGTGCCGGAGTCAGTGGCCTGGACGAGCGCACCACCCCCACCACCACCGCCGTAGCCGGGCCCGGTAGCAGTGCCGACAGCACCGGCTCCGCCGGCCCCACCGGTCTTCCCGACCGCGCCGGTACCGACGCTGGCGCCGGTCCCGCCGGCACCACCTGCGCCACCGTTGCCGTTTTCGCCGGTGCCGTGGCCATGGCCGCCCATTCCGCCGGTGCCACCGGTGCCGCCGGCCTGCGCCTGACCGATGTTGCTGAAGCTTTGGTTGCTGAACTGGCCCTGCCCGGCGCCCCCGCTACCACCGGCCCCGCCGGTGCCACCGCTGCCATTCGGGCCTCCTTCACCGCCGGTGCCGCCGTTACCACCGTGGCCCGCGGTGACTCCGCTACCACCGTCGGCGCCGGCGCCACCCTTCCCGCCGTCGCCGCCGTCGCCGAGTGCGCCGCCGGTACCACCGGTTCCGCCGTTACCACCGGTGCCGTTGCTCAACGGCGAGGCGAACGTGCCGAGCGCACCGTCGCCGCCCTTCCCACCGTCGCCGCCGCTGGTTGCCGCGGCACCCCCATGACCGGCCGCGCCCGGCGTTCCGGTGCCGGCCAATCCGCCGGTGCCGGCAGCGCCGCCGCTGCCGCCGGTGGCGTGCGGGGTGCCCGGATCGCCGCCGTGGCCACCGTGCCCGCCGTTGCCGTTGCTCAGCGGCGAGGCAAAAGTGCCGGTCGCGCCGGTGCCGCCGGTTCCGCCGAGGCCGGCATTTCCACCGTTACCCCCGTGTCCACCGTTGCCATTGGCGCCCGCAGAGCCGAACGCCCCACCGGCACCGCCGCCACCGCCGTTGCCGCCGTTGCCGGCGGCCCCGCCATTGCCGCCGTTGCCGGCGTCGCCGCCGACACCGGTACCCGTACCGGCGAAGCTGCCGGTTTCACCCGTGCCGCCGGTACCACCCGCGCCACCGTCGCCGCCGGCACCACCGGTCCCACCGGCCCCGCCGGAGGAGAAGAGTCCATGCGCTACACCGCCTGCGCCGCCATTCCCGCCCTGAGCGCCGGCGCCGCCATTACCCCCGATGGCACCGACGTTGTTGGTGGTGCCGATCGCGCCCGCTCCGCCGGCGCCGCCCATCCCGCCGGCTCCGCCGTTGCCCCACAGCCAACCACCGGCCCCACCGGTCCCGCCGCTGCCGCCGGCGGTGCCGTTAGCGCCGTTGGTGCCGGTCCATCCGGCTCCCCCGGTCCCGCCGGTGCCGCCAAATCCGAACAGGCCGGCGGATCCGCCAGCGCCGCCAGCGCCGCCGGGTGTGGTGGCTGTACCCGCCACACCGGAGCCACCATTACCTCCGTTACCCCAGAGCCAGCCGCCGTCGCCGCCGGCCTGTCCGGTCCCTGCCGCGCCGTTGACTCCGTCACCGATGAGCGCCCGCCCGGTAAGGAACTGGCTGGGGGCATTGATCACGCCGAGGATGTCCTGCTCCAGCGTTTGCAGCGGCGACGCCGCGGCGGCGTCGGCCGCCGCGTAGGCGAACCCACCGGAGTTCAAGGTCTGCACGAACTGGTTGTGGAACTGCGCGACCTGTGAGCTCAGCGCCTGGTATTCCTGGCCGAAGGTGCCGAACAGCGCCGAGATCGCCGCCGACACCTCGTCCTGAGCGGCCGCGGCGAGCTGGGTCGTGGAACCAGCAGCTGCCGCGTTCGCCGACGTGATCGCCGCTCCGATCCCGGTCAAGTCCACCGACGCGGCGGCCAATCCCTCAGGTACTGCGATCACATAAGAAGACATCTGCAACTCCCAACAGTTCGTGCTGACCAACTCGCCGCGGCCGGTGAAGACCATTCCGAAGACTACGCGCGATGTCCGTATTCATTGCCATTTTTCAACTGATTTTTTTGGCGCGGAATTCGGCCAGTAAACGCTCATGAATCATGATTTATGGAAGTACATATGTGCATATATACGAGTGTCAGTGTGCCCATAATGATGGCTGGAAATGCTGGCGCAATTATTTCTTGAAGCGGTGCGCTACAGCATTTGCTACAACGCCTCTGAACACGCTTATTCGGGCAGTTCCCAATTAGCTACATGACCGGAGTTCGCTTCGTCGGCCACGCGCGTTAATATGGATGAGCATATTCATCTGCCATAGCAGCCAGTCGGTTAAGGATTTTGTTACTGCGCACCGGGCCGGCGCGCCCGCTCGACCGGTTGAAGTGGTCAAGCGCGGGCCGAGGCAAGCCCGGCGGGAATTCGCTCACCGGCGCAAAATAAGCATTATCAGGGACCCGGCCTGATCGCAGCATCGCGTCGCCCGGGACACCTCGGTCCGGCAGCAGCAGCCGGCCTCGCGGCCGGCGAATTAACCCAGCTCGGTGTAGGTCTGCAAGAGGGCAGCGACTACCAACGCTTGCAGACTCGTCTGCTCATCAGCGGCCAACCGCTTCAGCGCGCGGTGCAGGTCGCGCGGCAAGTCGAGCGTGGTCCGGCTACCACCACTAGCGCCGCGGTGAACCATCGACGCCCGCGCCAAACCCACCGGATCCTGCAGTCCCGATTTGATGGCGACGCGAATCAGTTCACCCATGGTGGTCTCGCAGTCCAGTGCGCGCCGTTTAAGGGCGGTACGCATCGCTGGATGCAGGTGCAGCGTGGTGCGCATTGCCTCGTGCACCAGTGACGGCGTCGACGGCATCGCGCGTGCCGCAGCGTCATAGCCCTGGAACGCACTGGCCGCCCGCGCGGTCGCCGCGGCTCCGGTCGGCCGGCGGATCACCGCGGCGCGCACCACGTCCGCTACCGAAACTTTCTCGTTCATAACGTTGCGGCCTCCCCCTCGATCCATGCCGCCGCCCTCAGTTCGTCGAAGACGTTCTCATAGTCTCGCAGATGCGCCGGAATGGCCCGGCCGAACGCACGCTCGATCGTTATCAGGTGCCGCACACTGCTGCGCAGCACGGGCGCACTTGCCTCGATCAACGCCCGCGGCATCTCCGTCGCCTCGACTTTCCGCTTGTCCACCAGGGTCAGCAGAATCGTCGTGGCACGGTGCTGGGTGATGTCCAGCGTCGGCCACAGTCGGTCGATGTCCGCAGCGCGCACCCCGGTCGGGATGATCACCAGGTCGGCGACATCGATCGCCGCATCAATCGCCGCCGCCACTCCCGGTGGACTATCCACCAAGATCAGCTCGCCGGGCCCGCTGACCAACGCTCGCACGCCGGCCGCCGTCCCCAGGCTGACATCGAACGGCAACGGCGCCCCCAGATGAGCCGCCCGATCGGCCCATGACGACGCCGATCCTTGCGGGTCAGCGTCCACGACACGTACCGCAACCCCCCGTTGCACGGCCGTCGCGGCCAAGAACATCGCCGTCGTCGTCTTCCCGACACCGCCCTTGGTATGTACAAGTGACCAGATCACATCTCTCCGAAAACCTCACGCGTCACCTAGGTACTGCCCGAACACGGCAGATAAGGCCGACGTCTCATCTGAACCCGCCGATTGACTTACCCCGACGCGCAGGAATGCCGAGAGACCCCACGAGGGGGACGCTACGCGGTTGCCTATGAATTTTGTATGTCTTTCCACGATTCTTTTGTGGAAACCTGCAAGGTCTGCTCATGGGCTTCTCGACGCACAGCAGCAAACTCGGCGACAGAAGGACCCGCCGCGGCTCGAGCAGCCTGGCCCAGCGCCCGCGGGAATCGCCCCCGGACCGAGACGATCCCTCACATCCGCGGTAGCCTACCAGCCGCTACCTGCGGTGATGCGGTGCGAGTTGCCGGTCGGATGCGCTGCCCTGCTATTTACTTGCGGCGGTACATCAGCCCGTTCGTATGGGGCGGTGCTTTGCATGGGGCTGAGACGGCTCGCCGTTTTCCGCTAACGTCAATTTCCGGGATGCATTAAGCGAAGCGCTTGAACTGCAGCGTCAAATTGGGGGTGGTCTGGTGCCGGCGCGGGTGACCGTTACACCGGACGCCCGCGGGCCGGGACGCGACTGTGCGGCGTCGGATGTCGTACCCCCGACCTACAGTTGCCGCTGTGTTCTTCGCCGACGGCAACCTCGTCTACAGCGCATCGGATCTCGCGTCCGCCGCGCGGTGCGAGTATGCGCTGTTACGGGATCTCGACGCCCAGCTCGGTCGGTGTCCCGCGCCCGCTGTCGAGGACGACTTGCTGGCCCGCACGGCCGCGCTCGGCGAGCAGCATGAACACCGCCGGCTGGATCGGCTGCGCGCGCAGTTCGGCGACGAAATCGCCGTCATCGGTCGCCCCGCCTACACGTACGCCGGGCTGAGCGCTGCCGCCGAAGCCACCCGACGCGCCATCGCCGAGCGCGCTCCGGTGGTGTATCAGGCTGCCATGTTCGACGGCCGCTTCGTCGGTTTCGCCGACTTCCTGATTCGCGACGGTGAGCAGTACCGCGTCACCGACACCAAACTTGCCCGTTCCCCCAAAGTCACCGCGCTGCTACAACTGGCGGCTTACGCCGACGCACTCAGCGCGGCCGGGGTACCGGTCGCGGCCGAGGCTGAGCTGGAACTCGGCAACGGCACCGCGGTGTCCTACCGCGTCAGCGACCTGATCCCGGTTTATCGCGCCCAGCGCGCCCATCTACAACGTCTGCTCGACGATCACCACGCCGCCGGGCACGCGGTGCGCTGGGACGACGACAGCGTGCAGGGCTGTTTCCGCTGTGCGCTGTGCGTCGAGCAGTTGCGGGCATCCGACGACCTGCTGATGGTCGCCGGCATGCGGGTCAGCCAACGCGAAAAGCTGATCAGCGCCGGCATCACCACCATCGGCAAGCTGGCCAACAACAGTGACCCGGTGCGGGACCTGGCCGCACCGGCACTCGGCAAGCTGACGGCGCAAGCCAAACTGCAACTGCTGCAACGTGATACTGAAACACCGACGTATGAACTCGCCGACCCGCAGCCCCTGGCGCTGTTGCCCGAGCCCAATGCCGGCGACCTGTTCTTCGACTTCGAGGGCGATCCGCTGTGGACCGCCGACGGCCAGCAGTGGGGGCTGGAATATCTATTCGGCGTCCTGGAAGCCACGCCGGCAGGCCAGTTCCGTCCGCTGTGGGCACACAACCCGGTGGAGGAACGCCAGGCGCTCAAGGACTTCTTGGCAATGGTGGCCAAACGCCGCAAGCGCTATCCCGGCATGCACATCTATCACTACGCGGCGTATGAGAGGACCGCGCTACTGCGGCTGGCCGGGCGCTACGGCGTCGGGGAGGACGAGGTCGACGATCTGCTCCGCAATGGTGTGCTTGTTGACCTTTATCCGTTGGTGCGCAAGAGCATTCGGGTGGGCGCGGAGTCTCTCAGCCTCAAGGCGCTGGAGCCGCTGTACATGGGCAGTGAATTGCGCCGCGGCGAGGTCACCACCGCATCCGCCTCGATCACCGCCTACGCGCAGTACTGCGAGAAGTTGGCCGCCGGCCGCGCCGACGAAGCCGCCGCCGTGCTCAAGGAGATCGAGGAATACAACCACTACGACTGCCTGTCGACCCGCAAACTGCGCGACTGGCTGGTCATCCTGGCCTGGGAATCCGGTGTCACACCGATGGGCGTGCAACCGGTGCCCCAACGCGACGCCATCAAAAGCGACGATCAACTCGCAACGACACTGGCCAGGTTCACCGGCGACGCCGCGATCGCCGACCGCACCGCAGCACAGACGGCGGTGGCGCTGCTGTCCGCGGCGCGCGGCTATCACCAGCGCGAGGACAAGCCGTTCTGGTGGTCACACTTCGACCGGCTGAACTATCCCGTCGACGAATGGGCCGACGACACAGACGTTTTCGTGGTAGAAGACACTTCGCTCGTCGCCGACTGGCATACCCCGCCGCGCGCCCGAAAACCGCAGCGGCATCTCCAGTTGATCGGCGAACTGGCCCGCGGCGACCTCAAAGGCGATGTGTTCGCGCTCTACGAGCCACCCGCGCCGACCGGCATGGCCGCCGACCCGGACCGCCGGGGCGCCGCACCCGCCAAGATCGTCGACGTCGACGACCCAAGCCTGCCCACCAAGGTCACCATCCTGGAGCGAACAGGCAAGGACGGCAACACATTCGACCACCGGCCGTTCGCGCTCACGCCCGGCCCGCCGGTACAGACTACTGTGCTGCGCGAGTCCATCGCAGCGACCGCGCAGCTGATCGCCGACGGGCTGCCGCAACTGCCGCGCACCGCGTTGTCCGACGTGCTGCTGCGCCATCCGCCCCACACCCATGGCGGAGTTGCGCTGCCGCGCAGCACCGACGTCATCGCCGACATCACCACGGCGACACGCAACCTGGACTCGTCGTATCTGGCGGTGCACGGCCCGCCCGGAACGGGCAAGACCTACACCGCCGCCCGGGTGATCCAGCAGCTGGTGGTCGAACACGGGTGGCGCATCGGTGTCGTCGCCCAATCGCACGCGGCGGTGGAGAACGTGTTGGGCTGCACGATCGAGGCCGGTCTGGATCCGGCACTGGTCGCCAAGAGAGGTGGCGACCGCGCCGCAGCGCGCTGGCAGGATATCGACGCCAGCGAATACCCTGCCTTCATCGCCGGACACGCCGGCTGCGTGATCGGCGGCACCGCCTGGGATTTCGCCAACGCCAACCGGGTGCCGCCCGGCAGCCTGGATCTATTGGTCATCGACGAGGCGGGACAGTTCTGCCTGGCCAACACCATTGCCGTAGCACCGGCGGCAACCAACCTGCTGCTGCTCGGCGATCCCCAGCAACTGCCGCAGGTCAGCCAGGGCACCCATCCCGAACCGGTGGACATCTCCGCGCTGGAATGGCTGGTCGACGGCCAGCGCACGCTGCCCGACGAGCGCGGCTACTTCTTGGACCTCTCCTACCGGATGCATCCCGACGTGTGCGCGGCCGTCTCGAAGTTGTCCTACGAGGGCCGTTTACACTCCCACGCCGAGAGCACCACCGCGCGCCGGCTAGCCGGCTCCGAACCCGGTTTGCGCGTGCTTCCCGTTGCACACCACGGCAATTCGACCGAGAGCGCCGAAGAGGCGGAAGCGATCGCGGTGGAGATTCAGGGCCTGCTGGACCGTATGTGGACCGACGAGAAAGGCCCCCGCCCGCTCGGCCCACGCGATGTGATGGTGCTGGCCCCGTACAACGCCCAGGTAGCACTGATCCGGCAGCGATTGGCCGGGGTCGGGCTCGACGACGTCCGGGTGGGCACCGTCGACAAATTTCAGGGTGGCCAGGCACCGGTGGTGTTCATCTCGATGACAGCTTCGTCGATCGAGGACGTACCGCGCGGAATCTCGTTTCTGCTCAACCGAAATCGGCTCAACGTGGCCATCAGCAGGGCGCAGTACGCGGCGGTGATCGTCCGCTCGGAGACGCTGACCCAGTACCTGCCCGCGACACCGGCCGGGTTGCTGGAACTGGGCGCGTTCCTGGCGCTGACGGGGGGTGGTTGAGCGACTACGGCAATTCACGCGGCGACGCCGCAGGCGATTCGAGATGAGAACCGTTGCGGGAGAGTCCGTTCGACCCGTGACCGAAACCCACAACGGCCGCCTGCGGTGGCGCTTCGTGCGGATCGCGCGACCAGTCGTCGGCGGTCGGCGGGCGTCGACTCAGGGCGACCACCGGCTTGGTATCGGACTCGTCGGCGCAGAACGGCTCCCGACGGAGGATGTACTCGACGTACTCGTCGTCGTCCTCCTCCTCGTAGGCCTCGTCGTCGTCTCCAAGGGCGTAGCCGGCCAAGCTGTCGTGTTCAGGCGGACGCCCGCCGGGCCGGGCGGCTCCGGCCAGAAGGAGCGCGGCGATGATCCCGAACAATGCGACGAACGCCGGCAACAGCATCGACTGCGCCATCGCGGCCGAGAACGGCTCGCGCAGAAACACCGGCAGTTGCAGGTTGGTGTCATCGGGTACCGCCCCGGATCCGCCGCCGGGCAATTCCGCGCCGATCCGCGCCGTCATGAACGCGGCCATGCCCGCACTGCCCAGCACCGCGGCCAGTTGCCGGGTGGCGTTGTACACACCCGAGCCGGCACCCGCCTGTTCCGGCGGCAGATTGCGGGTCGCGGTGGCGGCCAGCGGCGACCAGATGAAGGCCATCGAGGCGCCCAAAGTCAGGAACGCCAGCACCAATCGCCAGATCGGCGTGGCCGGGTCCAAGTCGAACGACAGCCACGTCAGAGAGATCGCCAGCACCGAAAAACCGAAACCCAGCATCGGCACCGGATGGGTCCGGTCGATGAACCTGCCGACGATGGGCGCCAGCACCCCGCTGGCGATCGCCATCGGTGCGAGCAGCAGCGCCGACCGCGTCGGCGACAACCCGCACACCGACTGCGCATAGAACGTCACCGGGAGCATCGTCGCGGTGACCGCGAACGAGATGATGGCCACCCCGATGTTGCACACGCTGAAGTCCCGGTCGCGGAAGATGTCCAGCGGCACCAGCGGTGCGCGGTGATAGACCGACTGCCAGTAGACGAACGCCGACATGAACCCGACGCCGGCGACCAGCACCGCCCAGATCCACGGCGCCCAGTGCGCCGACTGTCCCTCCTGCAGGCCGAAGACGAGCAAGAACATCCCGATCCCGGACAGCGCGACGCCGACGAGATCGAACCGGCGCGAATGCACCGGCAGCGCCGGCACCAGCCACGCTGCCAACGCCACGGCGACGATCCCGACGGGGACGTTGACGAAGAAGATCCACTGCCACCCGAGAGTGTCGACCAGCATGCCGCCCGCCAACGGGCCGACCAGGCTGGCGACCCCGGCGGTGGCACCCCACATGCTCATCGCCGCCCCGCGACGGTGAGCCGGGAAGATCCGGGTGATCGTGGACAACGTCTGCGGGGTGAGCACCCCGGCCCCGACGCCCTGCACCACCCGAGCGGCGATCAGCATCGAAGCGGTGCCGGCCAGTCCGCACCACACCGACGCCGCGGTGAAGATCACCAGCCCCACCAAATAAAGGTTCTTCGGACCGAACCGGTCGCCGAGTCGCCCCGCGACCAGCAACACCACGGCGTACCCCAGTAGGTACGCACTGGTCACCCAGATCACCGTGCCGTACCCGATGTGGAGCTGGGCCATGATCGTCGGGTTGGCCACGGCCACGATGGTCGAGTCCACCATGATCATGAAGAAGCCCAGGATCATCGCCCACAGCGCAGCCCACGGGTTTGCGGAGTAGTTGCCCCCGGCCACCCGGCTGGTCGCTGTGCTCATGCGCGCCTCGTCTCGAAGCCTCGGTTCAATCCAGCCCGCATTATTCCTCGCTGCGCAGTCCGTTCGCGACGCCAGGGGAGGTGTGAGGCGCCGGCGGCCGGGAACACATTCGTCGAGTCACAGCGTTTCCCAGTGGAGTCTGTGAAGGTTTTGCACCCGGCACGCTTTTTGATGCATGGACGCTAGCCTGGGGAGACGCCCTTGGGAGAGAGAGGCACCATGTTCTTTCGACGCAAGAAGTCGACACCGGAGCAGGCCGGCGACAGCCCCGGCCGGCCGAAGCTGTCCTCGCGGGCTTTGGCGCAGGTCATCGAACGCAGTTCGCACGTCCAGGGACCGGCAGCCGAGGCCTACGTGAGCCGCCTGCGGCACGCCTCCCCGGGTGCCGACCCGGCCGAGATCGTCGGCCGCCTCGAGAAGCGCTACATCTCGGTGGTGACGGCCAGCGGCGCGGCGATCGGCGCGACCGCGACCTTCCCCGGCATCGGCACCATTGCCGCGCTGTCCGCGGCCGCCGGCGAAACGGCGGTGTTTCTGGAGACCACCGCCCTGTTCGTGCTGGCGCTCGCCTCGGTGTACGGCATTCCGCTCGACGAACGAGAACGCCGTCGCGCACTGATCCTGGCGGTTCTGGCCGGCGACAGCAGCACGGGTGCGGTCTCCGACCTGATCGGCCCGGGCCGGACCAAGGGCGGCTGGGTGTCGGAGAGCATGGCCTCGCTACCGCTGCCCGCGCTGTCGAAGTTCAACACCCGGATGCTCAAGTACGTGATGAAGCGCTTCGCCCTCAAACGCGGCGCGCTGATGTTCGGCAAGCTCATGCCCATCGGGATCGGCGCCATCATCGGCGCCATCGGCAACCGGGTCGTCAGCAAGAAGATCGTCGGTAACGCGCGATCGGCGTTCGGCCCGCCGCCGGGGCGTTGGCCGGTGACGCTGCACCTGCTGCCACCGGTTCGGGACGCCAGCTGATGGGCTGCCCCGGTCTCGCTGGCTAATCGCAGGCAAAGCGCTAGCCTTTATGGGTCACAAGAGGTCGGAAAGCCGGACCCGACCACCCAGGGTGTGAGGCGGCCGGCCAAGCCGGGACGCACAACGTCGCAGGCGTCGCGTTAAACGTCTGCAGGACAGAAGAATTGAGGCGAACAGCGGCCGTGGCCAATATAAGTTCACCATTCGGGCAAAACGAGTGGCTGGTCGAGGAGATGTACCGCAAGTTCCGCGACGACCCCTCCTCGGTCGATCCCAGCTGGCATGAATTCCTCGTCGACTACAACCCCGAGGCCACTCACGACGACGCCGCTCAGAGCGACGCGGCGCCAGCCAGCCCTGCCCCCGCGAAGGACAAACCCGCCCCGGAATCGAAGTCCGCGCCGCAAGCCGCTAAGCCCGCAGTGCAACCGGCCAAAAGCACCGCGGCGTCAGGCAACGGTGCGCCAGCCCCCAAGCCCGCGCCGGAAGCCAAGGCCCCCTCCAAGGCTCCCACCAAGGCCCCCACCAAGGCCGCCGCGCCCCCGCCCGGCGAGGGTGACGAGGTGCAGGTGCTGCGCGGAGCCGCTGCTGCCGTCGTCAAGAACATGTCGGCGTCACTGGAGGTGCCGACGGCGACCAGCGTGCGGGCCATCCCGGCCAAGCTGCTCATCGACAACCGGATCGTCATCAACAACCAGCTCAAGCGCACCCGCGGCGGCAAGATCTCGTTCACCCACCTGCTGGGGTACGCGCTGGTGCAGGCGGTCAAGCAATTCCCGAACCTGAACCGTCACTATGCCGAGGTCGACGGCAAACCGAACGCCGTCACCCCAGCCCACACGAATCTGGGTCTGGCCATCGACCTACAGGGCAAGGACGGCAAGCGCTCGCTGGTGGTGGCCGGTATCAAGGGCTGCGAGGAGTTGCGGTTCGCCGAGTTCGTCTCCGCCTACGAAGACATCGTGCGCCGCGCCCGCGACGGCAAGCTGACCGCCGAAGACTTTGCCGGAGTGACGATTTCGTTGACCAACCCGGGAACGATCGGCACCGTGCACTCGGTGCCGCGGCTGATGGCCGGTCAGGGTGCCATCATCGGTGTGGGTGCGATGGAGTACCCCGCCGAATTCCAGGGCGCCAGTCCCGAGCGCATCGCCGAACTGGGCATCGGCAAGCTGATCACCCTCACCTCGACCTACGACCACCGCATCATCCAGGGCGCGGAATCCGGTGACTTCCTGCGCACCATCCACGAGATGCTGCTCTCGGACGGCTTCTGGGACGAGATCTTCCGCGAACTGAGCATTCCGTATCTGCCGGTGCGGTGGAGCACGGACAACCCGGACTCGATCGTCGACAAGAACGCCCGCGTGATGAACCTGATCGCGGCGTACCGCAACCGCGGCCACCTGATGGCCGACATCGACCCGTTGCGCCTGGACAGCACCCGCTTCCGCAGCCACCCAGACCTGGAAGTGCTCACCCACGGGCTGACGCTGTGGGACCTCGACCGGGTGTTCAAGGTCAGCGGATTCGCCGGGGCTGAATACAAGAAACTGCGCGACGTGCTGGGCCTGTTGCGCGACGCGTACTGCCGCCACATCGGCGTGGAGTACACCCACATCCTCGACCCCGAGCAACTGCGCTGGCTGGAACAACGGGTTGAGACCAAGCACGTCAAACCGACTGTGGCGCAACAGAAATACATCCTGAGCCGGCTGAATGCCGCCGAGGCGTTCGAGACCTTCCTGCAGACCAAGTACGTCGGGCAGAAGCGGTTCTCGCTGGAGGGCGCCGAAAGCGTCATCCCGATGATGGACGCCGCGATCGACCAGTGCGCCGAGCACGGGCTGGACGAAGTGGTGATCGCGATGCCGCACCGCGGCCGGCTCAATGTGCTGGCCAATATCGTCGGCAAGCCGTACTCGCAGATCTTCAGCGAGTTCGAGGGCAACCTGAACCCGTCACAGGCACACGGTTCCGGCGACGTGAAATACCACCTGGGCGCGGCCGGGGTGTATTTCCAGATGTTCGGCGACAACGACATCAAGGTGTCGCTGACCGCCAACCCGTCGCACCTGGAAGCCGTCGACCCGGTGCTGGAAGGTCTGGTGCGGGCCAAGCAGGATCTGCTCGACCACGGCTCGTCGGACACCGACGAGGCGAAGGCGTTCTCGGTGGTGCCGCTGATGCTGCACGGCGACGCGGCGTTCGCCGGCCAGGGCGTGGTCGCCGAGACGCTGAACCTGGCGCACCTGCCCGGTTACCGCGTCGGCGGCACCATCCACATCATCGTCAACAATCAGATCGGCTTCACCACCGCGCCGGAGTACTCACGCTCCAGCGAATACTGCACCGACGTCGCGAAGATGATCGGCGCCCCGATCTTCCACGTCAACGGCGACGATCCCGAGGCGTGCGTGTGGGTGGCTCAGTTGGCCGTGGACTTCCGGCAGCGGTTCAAGAAAGACGTCATCATCGACATGCTGTGCTACCGCCGTCGCGGTCACAACGAGGGTGACGACCCGTCGATGACGAACCCCTACATGTACGACGTCGTGGACAACAAGCGCGGCGTCCGCAAGAGCTACACCGAAGCCCTGATCGGCCGCGGCGACATCTCGCTCAAAGAAGCCGAAGACGCCTTGCGGGACTATCAGGGCCAGCTGGAGCGGGTATTCAACGAGGTCCGCGAACTGGAGAAACACGGCGCGCTGCCCAGCGAGTCGGTGGAAGCCGACCAGATGATCCCGGCCGGACTGGACACCTCGGTGGACAAATCACTGCTGGCCCGCATCGGCGACGCGTTCCTGGCGCTGCCCGAGGACTTCACCGCACATCCGCGGGTGCAACCGGTGTTGGAGAAGCGTCGGGAGATGGCCTACGAGGGCAAGATCGACTGGGCCTTCGGGGAGTTGCTCGCACTGGGATCGCTGGTGGCCGAGGGCAAGCTGGTCCGGTTCTCCGGGCAGGACACCCGCCGCGGCACCTTCTCACAACGGCATTCGGTGATCATCGACCGCAGTACCGGCGCAGAGTTCACCCCGCTGCAACTGTTGGCCGTGAACAAGGACGGCGCCCCTACCGGCGGCAAATTCCTGGTCTACGACAGCCCGCTGTCGGAATATGCCGCGGTGGGCTTCGAATACGGCTACACGGTGGGCAACCCGGAGGCCGTGGTGCTGTGGGAAGCGCAGTTCGGCGACTTCGTCAACGGCGCGCAGTCCATCATCGACGAATTCATCAGCTCCGGTGAAGCCAAGTGGGGCCAGCTGTCCACCGTGGTGCTGCTGCTGCCGCACGGACACGAGGGGCAGGGTCCCGACCACACGTCGGGCCGCATCGAGCGCTTCCTGCAGCTGTGGGCCGAGGGTTCGATGACGATCGCGGTGCCGTCGACCCCGGCCAACTACTTCCACCTGTTGCGCCGGCACGCGATGGACGGCGTGATGCGCCCGCTGATCGTGTTCACCCCGAAGTCGATGCTGCGCAACAAGGCCGCGGTCAGCGACATCAGGGACTTCACCGAGATGAAGTTCCGCTCGGTGCTCGAGGAATCCACCTACGAGGACGGCGACGGTGACCGCAGCAAGGTCAGCCGGATCCTGCTGACCAGCGGCAAGCTCTATTACGAGCTGGCGGCCCGCAAAGCCAAGGACAAGCGCGACGACGTCGCGATCGTCCGCGTGGAGCAGCTCGCGCCGCTGCCCCGCCGTCGGCTCGAGGAGACGCTGGACCGCTACGAGAACGCCAAGCAGTACTTCTGGGTCCAGGAGGAACCCGCCAACCAGGGTGCGTGGCCGTCGCTGGGTCTGACGCTGCCCGAGGTGCTGCCGGAGAAGCTCGGTGGGATCAAGCGGATCTCGCGGCGGGCGATGTCGGCGCCGTCGTCGGGCTCGTCGAAGGTGCATGCGGTCGAGCAGCAGGAGATCATCGACACCGCTTTTGCCTAGCGCGAACAGCTAACCAGGGGGCTGCGCCTCGCCGTGGAGGATGAAAATTCTGCGGTGTGGTTCGGCTTGGTCGGGCGGTTGCGTTAGCGCTGGTCCGGGTTGACC
>NZ_JCALCF010000052.1:0-18920 GCF_059812185.1 Mycobacterium sp. NGS67 | reverse complement strand
TCTCGCGCTTACCTCGCGCCTACCGCGCGCGGCGGGCCAGGCGCTCGGAGTCGGAGATCAGCACGCTCTTGCCCTCCAGGCGGATCCAGCCGCGGTGGGCGAAGTCGGCCAGCGCCTTGTTCACGGTCTCCCGGGAAGCGCCCACCAGCTGAGCGATCTCCTCCTGCGTGAGGTCGTGGGTGACCCGCATCGCGCCGCCCTCCTGGGTGCCGAACCGCTGCGCCAACTGCAGCAGCTGCTTGGCCACCCGGCCGGGCACGTCGGTGAAGATCAGGTCGGCCAGGTTGTTGTTGGTGCGGCGAAGCCGGCGCGCCAACACGCGCAACAGTTGCTCGGCGATCTCCGGACGGTCGGCGATCCACGCCCGCAGCGCGTCGCGGTCCATCGACACCGCCCGCACCTCGGTGATCGTCGTCGCGCTCGACGTCCGGGGGCCCGGGTCGAAGATCGACAGCTCGCCGAACATGTCCGACGGGCCCATGATGGTCAGCAGGTTTTCCCGGCCGTCCGGGGAGCGGCGACCGATCTTCACTTTGCCGGCGACGATGATGTACAGCCGGTCGCCCGGCTCGCCTTCAGCGAAAACCGTGTGTCCACGGGGGAAATCAACGGGCTGCAGTTGCTTGGTCAACGCAGCGACGGCGCTGGGCTCAACCCCCTGGAAGATTCCTGCCCTTGCCAGGATCTCGTCCACGTTTCCTCTTCTTGCTTCTTCAGGTGCTCACGAATTACTTACGGGCAGGCCAATTTGTGACGGCCGACACGAGTCTAAAGGTAGGCCACTCAGCGCGGCGTGCCAACGCTAAACACGATTGACGTGTCGAGTCACCGTAAATTGTGTGTTGGTCCGGTAGCGCCCGCGAATGCGGGTGGGCAGCCCCACTTCGACGCGCCCGACGACGTCGGTGGCAAAGATCGTCTCGGCGTGATGCCGTCCGGTCAGCTGCTTGGGCTGCGGGGTGGCCACCAGTCCCAGCGCCTGGCGTCGATGCAGGTATTCCAGCGCTTCGGGCATGCCTTCGCGGGCCAGTGTGTGCACGTCCACGGCCTCGGCCTGATTCAGGAAATCGGCGACGTCGGTGGCGGTCACAGCATCGCGGGCCAGGGCCTTCTCCAGCCGCCCGAGCCCGATCGTCGCCAGCATCAGCAACCCCGGGATGCAGGCCACCAGCAACCACAGCACAAGGAGAGTAAACACGCGCAAGGTCTCAGACAGATTACGAAATCAGTACTCTGTCGTAGGTGACAGCGGCGAAGTCGTCCGGGCGATCCAAGTCCAAGCCCGTGCCGCCCGCTCCGGTCCTCGCCAAGCGCTGGGCAGACGAAACCCGAACCGGGTTGGTGCGACGGGCGCGACGGATGAACCGCACCCTGGCGCAGGCGTTTCCGCACGTCTACTGCGAACTGGACTTCACCACGCCGCTCGAGCTGGCGGTGGCCACCATCCTGTCGGCACAGAGCACCGACAAGCGGGTCAACCTGACGACGCCGGCGGTGTTCGCCAAGTACCGGACCGCTCTGGATTACGCGCAGGCCGATCGCGCCGAACTCGAGACGCTGATCCATCCCACCGGCTTCTTCCGTAACAAGGCGTCGTCGCTGATCGGCCTGGGTCAGGCCCTCGTCGAGCGGTTCGACGGCGAAGTGCCCAAGACCATGGACGAGTTGGTGACGCTGCCCGGCGTCGGTCGCAAGACCGCCAACGTGATTCTGGGCAACGCGTTCGACGTGCCCGGCATCACCGTCGACACCCACTTCGGGCGGTTGGTGCGACGGTGGCGATGGACCGCCGAAGAGGACCCGGTCAAGGTCGAACACGCCGTCGGCGAGCTGATCGAGCGCAAGGAATGGACCCTGCTCAGCCACCGGGTGATCTTCCACGGCCGCCGGGTGTGCCACGCCCGCAAACCGGCTTGCGGTGTCTGCGTGCTGGCCAAGGACTGCCCGTCATTCGGACTGGGTCCCACCGAGCCGCTGCTGGCCGCACCGCTGGTGCAGGGCCCCGAAACCGATCACCTGCTGGCCCTGGCCGGGCTCTGACGCCTCACATGAAGGCGCTCTCCGGCACGACCCGCTGGACCCTCGCGGTCTTGACAGTGGTCGCCGCGCTGGTGGTGGCCCTGGTGGCCGAGCTGCGCGACGACGCGGCGCCGTCGGTGAGTGGCCAGGCGCCCGCGCCGCGGGAACACCGCGACGCCGATACCCCGGCCGCGCTGGCCGGGCCCCGCCAGCGTGCCGATCTGCCGCCCTGTCCCGGCCCGGGAGCCGGTGCAGGCGCGGCGGCACTGCGCGGCGTCGTGGTGGAATGCGCGGCCGACGGCGCCGCCGTCGACGTGGCGAAGGCGCTGGCCGGCCGGCGGGTGGTGCTCAACCTGTGGGCGTATTGGTGTGGCCCGTGCACTGCGGAACTGCCCGCGATGGCCGAGTATCAACGGCGGATGGGTGCCGACGTCACGGTGCTGACGGTGCATCAGGACGAGAACGAGACGGCCGCGTTGCTGCGCCTGGCCGAACTCGGAGTTCGGCTGCCCACCCTGCAGGACGGCCGCCGCAGAGTCGCGGCGGCGTTGCGGGTGGTTAACGTGATGCCCGCGACGGTGGTGCTGCGGCCGGACGGTAGCGTTGCCCAAACCCTGCCGCGGGCTTTCGGCAGCGCCGATGAGATCGCGGACGTGATTGGAAATGGGGCGGGCTAGGAGGGAGGCGGCGTTGAGTGCGGCGATTCCCCTGACTCCCGACGTCAGCCCGCCGTGGTTGCGACCGCTGGTCGACAACGTCGAGAAGATTCCTGACGCGTACCGGCGCCGGCTGCCCGCCGACGTGCTGGCCATGGTGACCGCGGCCCGCTCGGTGTCGTCGCTGCGCCGCACCGGCCGCGACGCCGCCGTATTGGTGCTGTTCTCCGGACCGCAGGACGAGCCGGCCGGCGCCGGCGTGCCCGACGACGCCGATCTGCTGCTCACCGTGCGGGCGTCCACGCTGCGACATCACGCCGGACAGGCCGCGTTTCCCGGCGGCGCCTCAGATCCCGGCGACGACGGTCCCGTCGCCACCGCGCTGCGCGAGGCGTGGGAGGAGACGGGGATCGACGTCGGCAGGTTGCACGCGCTGGCCACCATGGAGCGGACGTTCATCGCGCCGTCCAACTTCCACGTCGTCCCGGTGCTGGCGTATTCGCCGGATCCGGGCCCGGTGACCGTCGTCAACGACGCCGAGACGGCCATCGTGGCCCGGGTGCCGGTGCGGGCCTTCGTCAACCCGGAGAATCGGCTGATGGTCTATCGCGGCACGCTGGGCAAGCGCTGGGCGGGACCGGCGTTCCTGCTGAACCAGATGTTGGTGTGGGGTTTCACCGGCCAGGTGATCTCCGCGGTGCTCGACGTCGCGGGCTGGGCCAAGCCCTGGGACACCGACGACCTCCGCGAATTGGACGACGCGATGGTGCTGGTCGGCGATTCCCCGACGAACAGGGGCGGGCTGCGATGACGCCGTCCCAGTGGCTGGACATCGCGGTGCTGGCGGTCGCCTTCATCGCGGCCATCTCCGGATGGCGCTCGGGCGCGCTCGGTTCGGTGCTCTCGTTCGCCGGAGTGCTGTTGGGCGCGGTGGCCGGTGTGCTGCTGGCACCACACATCGTCAGCCACATCGCCGCGCCGCGGGCCAAGCTGTTCGCCGCGCTGTTCCTGATCCTGGCGCTGGTGGTGGTCGGCGAGGTCGCCGGGGTGGTGTTGGGGCGCGCGGTGCGCGGCGCCATCCGCAACCGTCCGGTCCGCACCGTCGACTCGGTGATCGGCGTGGCAGTGCAGCTGGTGGTGGTGCTGACGGCGGCCTGGCTGCTGGCGACCCCGCTGACCCAGTCCAAGGACCAGCCCGAACTGGCCGCCGCCGTGCGGGGTTCCCGGGTGCTCGCCGAAGTCAACGAGGTGGCGCCCACCTGGCTGAAAACGGTGCCCAAACGGCTCTCGGCGCTGCTCAACACCTCCGGCCTGCCCGCGGTGCTGGAACCGTTCAGCCGTACCCCGGTCATTCCGGTCGCTTCGCCGGATCCGGCGCTCAAGACCAACCCGGTCGTGGCGGCCACTCGGCCCAGCGTGGTCAAGGTCCGCGCCGAGGCGCAGAGTTGCCGCAAATTGTTGGAAGGCACCGGATTCGTGGTGTCGGCACCCGGCTGGGTGATGACCAACGCGCACGTGGTCGCCGGTTCCAACAGCGTGTCCGTCGAGGCTGACGACAAGACCTACAAGGCCACCGTGGTGTCCTACGACCCGGTCGTCGACATCGCGATCCTGGCCGTCCCGGAGCTGACGGCCGCGCCGCTGAAATTCGCCGAGCGCCCCGCGAAGACCGGGACCGACGTCGTCGTGCTCGGCTACCCCGGCGGCGGCATGTTCACTGCCACCCCGGCCCGGATCCGCGAGCTGATCAAGCTGAGCGGACCCGACATCTATCGCAGCCCGCAGCCGGTCACCCGCGAGGTCTACACCATCAGAGCGATTGTGGAGCAGGGCGATTCGGGCGGACCCCTGATCGACCTGGACGGCCGGGTGGTCGGGGTGGTGTTCGGCGCGGCTGTGGACGACGCGGACACCGGCTTCGTGCTGACCGCCGAGGAGGTGGCCGGCCAGCTGGCCCGGATCGGTGCCACTCAGCCGGTCCAAACCGGGGCCTGCGTCAGCTGACCCGGTGCACCTGGTCGAGGAACCGGTTGAGGTGCCGGCTGACTTCCTGCGGCGCTTCCTCGTGGCCGTAATGTCCTGCGCCGGCCACCGAGATGTAGCGGCCGTGCGGCGCGTAGCGCTGCGTGCGTTCGACCGGGGCGGCCAGCACGTAGGGATCGGCGTCGCCGCGGATGTGCAGCAGCGGCACGCCGAGTTGCCCGGTCGTGGACTTGATGAACCGGTGACCTTCGGTGCGTAGCTGGCTGCGCACCGCCCAGCGCTGGTACTCCAGTGCGCAGTGCGCGGCGCCCGGGATCTGGATGGCGCCGCGCAGATGACCGATGGTCTGCGAAAAGTCCTCCGAGGCAAGCCATTTGGCGCTGCTGCGGCTGCGGACCAGCCGTTCGATCTCGGCGCCGTCGTGTCGGGTGAGTAACCGTTCCGGCCACAGCGGCGCCTGATAGCGCAACAACGTCGGCAGCAGCGCGCGACTCTGATCGCGCCGGGTCAGCGTGGACCGGCGCAACGCGATCGGGTGCGGCGAGCTGATGACCGCGATGGCACGCACCAGCCGGGAATGCAGCAGGGCGGTGGCCCAGCAGGCCAGTCCGCCGTCGGCGTGCCCGATCAGCGTCGCCGAGGAGTGGCCGAGCGCGCGGATCAGCCCGGCGGTGTCACCGGCCAGCGTCCAGCCGTCGTAGCCGCGGGGCGGTTTGTCGCTGCCGCCGTAGCCGCGCAGGTCGACCGCCACCACCCGGGCACCGCGCAGTTCGCGCAACTGGTGGCGCCAGGACCACCAGAACGAGCCGAACCCGTGCAACAGGATCACCAGCGGGCGTGCGGTGGCGGGACCGGCATCGTCTCGGGTGGCCTCCACGACGTGGAAGCGGATGCCGTTGGCGTGCACGTCCAGATGCCGCCAGGGCCCGTCGATACGGACCATCGACGGATCTGGAACCGGCATCTACCAACCCGAGGGATCGGCGGGAGTCTTGGCGTCGATGGCTTTGGGCGGCGTCTTGTCGTGACCGGGGGTGAACGCGGTGCGCGCCTCTTTGACCGATTCGATGGTCTTCTGCGGCCCCCGGATCCGGCGGACCTTCAAAAAGCCCAGCAGGGCCAGCACGGCGGTGACGACGACCATGATCGCGAACACGATCAGGAACGCCACCCAGCGCCACAGCCAGGTGTCGAGCAGCTCGGCGAGAAAGAAGAACAAGAAGAAGGTGGAGTAGAACAAGACAACCAGCGCGGAGACGAAGAAAACGCTGCCGGTCAGCCCTTTCTTGACGTCGCGGGTGATCTCGGCGCGCGCCAGTTCCACCTCGGCGCGCACCAGCGTCGACATCTGCGTGGTCACGTCTTTGATCAGATCGCCCACCGACGGGTCACCGGCCCTGGCGTGCGGGTCCGCCAGCGGGATGGTGGTCAGCGTGTTGGGCACACCGTTCTTGTCAGGTTTGCTCACAGACGATCCTCTCCGTTGTGCTGCCCCTGAAGCTTCGGTGGCGCGCCAGTTGTCGCATTCATGTTGCCATGCGACCCGATGTCCGACGAGGCCAGTCGAACCGGCAACGAGCGAGGCCGAATACACTGACTGCCTGTTCTCCAATCTCGCTCCGATAATCGACGAATCGACAGGGGTATCACTTTGCAGAAGGCGCCGAGCGGTCTGAATTTCGTCGCCGCTGCCGCGGCCACCCTGGCCGCGTTCCTGGCCTTTCTGTTCCTGCCTGTCAGCACCGCCGTCGCCGACGAGAAGGTGCCGCTGGGCGCAGGCGCGGGCATCGTCGTCAACACCGGCACGCTGTGCACGCTCACCGCAATCGGTCACGACAAGTTCGGCGACCTGATCGGGTTCAGCTCGGCGCACTGCGGTGGACCGGGTGCGCCGGTGGCCGCCGAAGGGGCCGAGGGGGCCGGCCAGGTGGGCACCATGGTCGCCGGCAACGACAGCCTGGACTACGCGGTGATCAGGTTCGACCCGGCCAGGGTCACGCCGGTGGCCGACTTCAACGGTTTTGCCGTCAACGGCATCGGCCCGGACCCGGCGTTCGGTCAGGTCGCCTGCAAGCAGGGCCGCACCACGGGTAACTCGTGCGGCGTCACCTGGGGTCCGGGACAGGACCCGGGCTCGATCCTGATGCAGGTGTGCGGCGGGCCCGGCGATTCCGGAGCGCCGGTGACGGTGGACAACATGCTGGTCGGGATGATCCACGGCGCGTTCAGCGACGCCCTGCCCACCTGTGTCACGAAGTACATCCCGCTGCACACACCGGCGGTGGTGATGTCGATCAACGCCGACCTGGCCGACATCAACGCCAAGAACCGGCCGGGTTCGGGATTCGTGCCGATCGGCGGCTGAGCCTCTCTCGGCCCTCTTTCGCCGAGCGTCACGCCCCTCTTCCGCCGAGCGTCACGCCCCTCTTTCGCCGAGCGTCACGCCCCTCTTTCGCCGAGCGTCACGCCCCTCTTTCGCCGAGCGTCACGCCCCTCTTTCGCCGAGCGTCACGCTCCTCTTCCGCCGAGCGTCACGCCCCTCTTTCGCCGAGCGTCACGCCCCTCTTTCGCCGAGCGTCACGCTAGCGTGGCGCTCGACGCCCACCGCCACGCTAGCGTGACACTCGACGGGCTGGTGACGCTCGGCGGGCCTCGTGACGCTCGGCGGGCTGGTGACGCTCGGCGGGCTGGTGACACTCGGCGGGCTGGTGACGCTCGGCGGGCTGGTGACGCTCGGCGGGCTGGTGTAGCTCGACGGGCTGGTGCAGCGGCTGAGCTACTTGGCCTCGCGGATCGCGTCGAACACGTCGGGGTCCAGCAGCGTGGAGGTGTCGCCGAGTTCGCGGTTCTCGGCGATGTCGCGCAGGAGTCGGCGCATGATCTTGCCGCTGCGGGTCTTCGGCAGTTCGGGCACCACGTGCACCTCGCGTGGCTTGGCGATCGGCGAGATCTCGTGGGCGACCTCGGAGCGCAACTCCTCGACGGTGCCGTCGCTGGCCTCGTAATTCTCCCGGAGCACGACGAACGCGCAGATGGCCTGGCCGGTGGTGTCGTCGGTGACCCCCACCACCGCGGCCTCGGCCACTCCGGAATGCCCGACCAACGCCGACTCCACCTCGGCGGTGGAGATGCGGTGACCGGAAATGTTCATCACGTCGTCGATGCGGCCCAGCACCCAGATGTCGCCGTCGGGGTCGAAGCGGGCGCCGTCGCCGGCGAAGTAATAGCCGTGCTCGGCGTACTTGGACCAGTAGGTCTTGCGGTACCGCTCGGGGTCCCCCCAGATGCCACGCAGCATCGCCGGCCACGGCTGATCCAGGACCAGATACCCGGTGACGTGCTCCTCACCCTCCTTGTCCGGGGGAAGCGGTTCACCGTGGTCGTCGACGATCTTGGCCGAGATGCCCGGCAGCGCCGCCATCGCCGACCCCGGTTTGGCCGCGCTGACCCCGGGCAGCGGGGAGATCATCGCCGCACCGGTCTCGGTCTGCCACCAGGTGTCGACCACCGGCACCTTGCCGCCGCCGACGACGTCGCGGTACCAGCGCCAGGCTTCCGGATTGATGATCTCGCCGACCGTGCCGAGCAATCTGATGCTGGACAGGTCGTGGGCGTCGGGGATCTCCCGACCCCACTTCATGAACGTGCGGATCAGTGTCGGAGCGGTGTAATAGATTGTGACGCCGTATCTTTCGATGATCTCGAAATGCCGGTGCTGGGTGGGGGTGTTCGGGGTGCCCTCGTAGAGAACCTCGGTGACCCCGTTGGACAGCGGCGCGTAGACGCCGTACGTGTGCCCGGTGACCCAGCCGATGTCGGCGGTGCACCAGAACACGTCAGTGTCCGTTTTGACGTCGAAGATCGCGTGCATCGTGTACGCGCACTGGGTCAGATAGCCGCCGCTGGTGTGCACGATGCCTTTCGGCTTCCCGGTGGTGCCGGAGGTGTAGAGCAGGAACAGCGGCTGCTCGGCGTCGAACGCCTCCGGCTGGTGTTCCGGTGCGGCCGAGTCGACCACGTCGTGCCACCACAGGTCGCGGTCGTCGTCCCAGGTCACGTCGATGCCGGTGCGGCGCACCACCAGAACGTGCTCGATGGGACTGTCGGGCACCGAGACCGCCTCGTCGGCGGCGTCTTTGAGCGGCGCGGCCTTGCCGCGCCGGAACTGTCCGTCGGCGGTGATCAGCAGCTTGGTCTGCGCGTCGGCGATGCGGGCCTGCAGCGCGTGCGCGGTGAAACCGCCGAACACCACGGTGTGCATGATGCCCAGACGCGCGCAGGCCAGCATCGCGATCACGGCCTCGGGTATCAGCGGCAGGTAGATGGCGACACGGTCACCGGCGACCAGCCCGAGGTCGGTCAGCGCGTTGGCCGCCTTGCACACCTGGGTCTGCAGCTCTGCGTAGGTGAAGCTGCGCCGGTGGTCGTCGGGTTCGCCTTCCCAGTGGATGGCCACGCGGTCCCCGTTGCCCGCTTCGACGTGACGGTCCAGGCAGTTGTAGGCGACGTTGAGTTTGCCGCCGACGAACCATTTGGCGAACGGCGCGTCCGACCAGTCCAGCACCTCGGTGTGCGGCGTCTCCCAATCGAGCCGCTCGGCCTGCTCGGCCCAGAACGCCAACCGGTCTTGGTCTGCCTGTTCGTAGATTTCGGGCTTGGCGTTGGACTGCTCGGCGAATTGCGTCGCAGGCGGGTAGGACCCTGCCTCTTCAGAGCTTTTGGCCGTGGCGTCTGTCACGTATCGAGCCTATTAGGGTCGCAGGCATGCGTCGGATGCGGGCCGCGCTGGCCGCCATGCTGGTGGCTGCCTGCTTGGCGGGCTGCGGCGGCGGCATGCTGACACCCGACGTGGTGGTGGTGAACGCTGCCGAACCGCCGAACCCGCTGATCCCCACCGGCACCAACGACAGCAATGGCGGTCGCATCCTGGATCGGCTGTTCGCCGGCCTGATGTCCTATGACGCGGCGGGCAGGCCGTCCCTCGAGGTTGCGCAGTCCATCGAGACCACCGACAACATCAACTACCGCATCGTGCTCAAGCCGGGTTGGAAGTTCACCGACGGCACACCGGTCACCGCCCACTCGTTCGTCGACGCCTGGAACTACGGCGCACTGAGCGCCAACGCCCAACTGCAACAGAACTTCTTCAGCCCGATCGCCGGATACGACGACGTCGCCGGTGCGCCGACCGAGGGACAGCCCGCCACGACGATGTCCGGGTTGCGCGTCGTCGACGACCTCGAGTTCACCGTCCGGCTCAAGGCGCCGACCATCGACTTCAAGATGAGCCTGGGGCACAGCGCGTTCTACCCGTTGCCGCCCAAGGCGTTTCAGGACATGGCGGCGTTCGGCCAGCACCCGGTCGGCAACGGCCCTTACCAGCTCGCCGACAGTCCGGACGGTCCGGCGTGGGAACACAACGTCAAGATCGACCTGGCGCCCAACCCCGACTATCACGGCAACCGCAAACCGCGCAACAAGGGTCTGCGGTTCGAGTTCTACGCCAACCTCGACACCGCCTACGCCGACTTGCTGTCGGGCAATCTCGATGTGCTGGATACGATTCCGTCCAGCGCGTTGAGCATCTATCAGCGCGATCTCGGTGGCAACGCCGTCAGCGCACCGGTCGCCGTCAGCCAGTCGCTGGACACCCCGTTGCGGCTGCCGCACTTCGGCGGCGAGGAGGGCCGCCTGCGCCGCCTGGCGCTGTCGGCCGCCATCAACCGGCCGCAGATCTGTCAGCAGATCTTCAGCGGTACCCGCAGCCCGGCACGCGACTTCACCGCCAGCTCGCTGCCCGGCTTCGACCCCCATATCCCCGGCAGCGACGCGCTGGACTTCAATCCCGATCGGGCACGGCAACTTTGGGCGCAGGCCAACGCGATATCGCCGTGGACCGGGCGATACGCCATCGCCTACAACGCCGACAGCGGTCATCAGGAGTGGGTGGACGCGGTGGCCAACAGCATCAAGAACGTGCTGGGCATCGACGCGGTCGGGGCACCGCAGCCGACGTTCGCCGGGTTCCGCACCCAGATCACCAACCGCACCATCGACACGGCGTTCCGGGCCGGCTGGATCGGCGACTACCCGTCGATGATCGAGTTTCTGGCCCCGCTGTACGCCACCGGCGCCGGATCCAACGACGTCGGCTACTCCAGCGCCGAGTTCGACGCCGCGCTGGCGGCCGCCGAGGGAGCGCCCGACATACGCCAGGCCGACGTGCTGGTCAACGTCGCACAACGAATCCTGTTGCGCGACATGCCCGCTATCCCGTTGTGGTACTACATCAGTGTGATCGGATGGTCGAGCCAGGTGAGCAACGTCAAACCCACCTGGAACGGCCTGCCCGACTACGAGAACCTGCTCAAGGGCTGACATGGGCTGGTACGTGCTGCGCCGGATCGCCGTCATGGTGCCGGTTTTCCTGGGTGCCACGCTGTTGATCTACGGCATGGTGTTCCTGCTGCCCGGTGACCCGGTGGCAGCGATGGCCGGCGACCGGCCGCTGAGCCCGGCGGTCGCTGCGCAACTACGTGCCCAGTACCACCTCGACGACCCGTTCCTGGTGCAGTATCTGCGCTACCTCGGTGGTCTGCTGCACGGCGACCTGGGCCGCGCGTACTCGGGTCTACCGGTCAGTGCCGTTCTGGCGCATGCCTTTCCGGTGACGATCCGGTTGGCGCTGATCGCGCTGGTGGTCGAGGCGGTGCTGGGCATCGGGTTCGGGGTGATCGCGGGGCTGCGCCAGGGTGGCATCTTCGACACGACGGTGCTGGTGACCGGATTGGTCATCATCGCGATCCCGATTTTCGTGCTGGGCTTCCTGGCGCAGTTCGTGTTCGGCGTACGGCTGGGGCTGGCGCCGGTGACGGTGGGCGGCCGGGCGACGTTCGGGCGGCTGCTGCTGCCCGGAATCGTGTTGGGCCTGGTGTCTTTCGCATACGTGGTGCGGTTGACCCGTTCGGCGGTGGCCGCCAACGCCCACGCCGACTACGTCCGTACCGCCACGGCCAAGGGCCTGTCGCGGTCCCGGGTGGTGACGGTGCACATTCTGCGCAACTCGCTGATCCCGGTGGTGACGTTCCTGGGCGCCGACCTCGGCGCGCTGATGGGCGGAGCCATTGTGACCGAAGGGATTTTCAACATCCACGGCGTCGGCGGTGTGCTGTATCAGGCGGTCACCAGGCAGGAGGCGCCGACGGTGGTGTCGATCGTGACGGTGCTGGTGGGAATCTATCTGCTCAGCAACCTGCTGGTGGATTTGCTCTACGCCGCACTGGATCCCAGGATCCGGTATGCATAAACGGCCCAAGTTCGTCGTCTCCCTGATGCTGATCGTGCTGATCCTCGTCGTCGCCGCGTTTCCGGCGTTGTTCACCGGCGCCGACCCCACCTACGCCGACCCGAGCCAGAGCCTCCTACCGCCCTCGGCGGCACATTGGTTCGGCACGGACTTACAAGGCCACGACATCTACGCGCGCACCGTGTACGGCGCGCGTGCGTCGGTGACCGTCGGGTTGGGCGCGACGCTGGCCGTGTTCCTCGTCGGCGGTGCGTTGGGCGCGTTGGCCGGCTTCTACGGCGGCTGGGTCGACGCCCTGGTGTCCCGGCTCACCGACGTGTTCTTCGGCTTGCCGTTGCTGTTGGCCGCGATCGTGCTCATGCAGGTGATGCACCACCGCACGGTGTGGACGGTGATCGCCATCCTGGCGCTGTTCGGCTGGCCCCAGGTGGCCAGGATCGCGCGCAGTTCGGTGCTCGAGGTGCGGGGTAGTGACTACGTGCTGGCAGCGAAAGCATTGGGGCTGAGCCGCTTTCGGATCTTGCTGCGACACGCCGTACCCAACGCCATCGGGCCGGTGATCGCGGTGGCCACCATCGCGCTGGGTGCCTTCATCGTCACCGAGGCCACCCTGTCCTACCTCGGGGTCGGGTTGCCGCCGTCGGTGGTGTCCTGGGGCGGTGACATCAACGTGGCGCAGATGCGGTTGCGGGCCGGCTCGCCGATCCTGTTCTATCCTGCTGGCGCACTGGCGGTTACGGTGCTGGCGTTCATGGTCATGGGCGACGCGCTGCGCGACGGTCTGGACCCGGCCTCACGGGCGTGGCGGGCATGAGCGTACTGCTGTCGGTGGAAGGCCTGGAAGTCCGGTTCGGCGCCGACGAACCCGTCGTGCGGGGCATGAACTTCAGTGTGCTGTCCGGCCAGACCGTCGCGGTGGTGGGGGAGTCCGGGTCCGGCAAGTCCACCGCGGCCGCCGCCGTCCTCGGCCTGCTGGCACCGGGTGGCCGGATCACCGGCGGGCGCATCGTCTTTGACGGCCGTGACATCACCGGGGCCGGCCGGCGTGCGATGCGCTCCATCCGGGGCAGCCAGATCGGCTACGTGCCGCAGGATCCGATGTCCAACCTGAACCCGGTCTGGAAGGTCGGCTTTCAGATCCGAGAAGCGTTGCGGGCCAACACCGACGGTCGTGACGCGCGACGGCGGGCGGTCGAGCTGCTGGCGCAGGCCGGGATGCGCGAGCCCGACAAGCAGGCCGGGCGGTATCCGCACCAGTTGTCCGGCGGCATGTGCCAGCGCGCGCTGATCGCCATCGGTTTGGCCGGCAGACCGCGGCTGCTGATCGCCGACGAGCCCACGTCGGCTCTGGACGTCACGGTGCAACGCCAGGTTCTCGACCATCTGGGCCGGCTCACCGACGAACTGGGTACGGCGCTGTTGCTGATCACCCACGACCTGGCGCTGGCCGCCGAGCGGGCCGAGTCGGTGGTGGTGGTGCACCGCGGAGTGGTGGTGGAATCCGGTGTGGCGCAAGACATTTTGCGGAATCCGCAGCACGAGTACACGCGCCGTCTGGTCGCCGCCGCGCCGTCGCTGACCGCCCGGGACAAGCGCTCGGCCCAGATCCGGGAGCGGGTGGCCGCCTCGGCAGCCGAACACGTCGCCGGCTCCGACGATCTGCTCGTCGTGTCGGAGCTGACCAAGACCTACCGCGAGTCGCGCGGCGCACCGTGGCGGCGCACCGAGTTCCGGGCCGTCGACGCGGTGTCGTTCCGGGTGCCCCGGGCCACCACGTTGGCCGTCGTCGGCGAATCGGGCTCGGGCAAGTCGACATTGGCGCGGATGGTGCTGGGTCTGCTGGCGCCGACGTCGGGAACCGTCGTCTTCGACGGGACCGACGTCGCCGCGATGGACCGCAGCACCGAACTGGCGTTCCGCCGTCGGGTGCAGCCGGTCTTCCAGAACCCCTACAGCAGCCTGGACCCGATGTACTCGGTGTCGCGGGCCGTCGAGGAGCCGTTGCGCATTCACCGGGTCGGCGACCGTGCCCAGCGCCGGCGCGCGGTCCGTGAACTCATCGACCAGGTGGCGCTGCCGTCGTCGGTGCTGGACCGGCTGCCCCGCGAGCTGTCGGGCGGGCAGCGGCAACGGGTCGCGATCGCGCGGGCGCTGGCGCTGCGGCCCGACATGCTGGTCTGCGACGAGGCGGTCTCCGCCCTCGACGTGCTGGTGCAGGCGCAGATCCTGGATTTGCTGGCCGAACTACAAGCCAACCTCGGGTTGACTTACCTGTTCATCAGCCACGACCTGGCCGTGATCCGCCAGATCTCCGACGACGTGCTGGTGATGCGCAACGGGCAGGTGGTGGAACAGGCTCCCACCGAGCAGGTGTTCGCCGCGCCGGGACACGAGTACACCCGACAGCTATTGGAGGCGATTCCCGGTGAGTGACCCGTTGGCTCCGTTGATGAACCTGCCCGGCGTCGCCGAGGCCAGCGACCGGGCGCGGGAGGCCCTGGGTCGAGCGCACCGGCACCGGGCCAACCTGCGCGGCTGGCCGGTCACCGCCGCCGAGGCGTCGTTGCGGGCCGCGCGGGCCTCGTCGGTGCTCGACGGCGGTCCGGTCCGGCTGGACGACGTCGCGGATGCCGCCGCGCACCAGGGCGGGGTCAGCGACCCGGTGTTCGGCGGTGCGCTGCGGGTGGCTCAGGCGCTGGAAGGCGGCGGGGGACCGCTCGTTGCGGTGTGGCAGAAGGCGCCGCTGCAGGCGCTGGCCCGCTTGCACACGCTCGCGGCCGCCGACCAGGCCGACGACGACCGGCTGGGACGTCCGCGCGCCGCCCCCGAGATCGCCCCGCGCCTGGAGTTGCTCGCCGACGTGGTGACTCGTCCGACTGCGGCGTCGGCGGCGGTGGTCGCCGCGGTGGCGCATGGGGAGTTGTTGACACTGAAACCATTCGGCAGCGGCGACGGCGTGGTGGCCCGCGCGGTGTCCCGGTTGGTCACCATTGCCAGCGGACTTGATCCGCACGGACTCGGTGTGCCGGAGGTGATTTGGATGCGGCAGTCCGCCGCCTACCGTGACGCCGCGGTCAAATTCGCCGCGGGCTCGCCGGACGGCGTGGCCGCTTGGCTGGTGCTGTGCTGCCGGGCGCTGCGGGCCGGCGCGCAGGAGGCTTTGATGATCGCCGAATCGGTAGCTGGCGGCCGGGTCGAGTAGTTGTCGGCACAATGCAAAGCGGGCGGCGATACGAAGGTTTCGAATCGCCGCCCGCCAACACGGTTCTCGGGTACCAAGCGTGCATCTGTGGGCTGCGTGGGTGGCCTCGGCGCGTTTGCGACACTTCCTGCTGCTGCCCCACCCAAAGGGCTGTCGAGGCATTCCGTTCTTCGCAATTACGCAGGCCCGCAACACTTCTGCCATTATCGCGGCTATGACTCCGCGTGGGTGCCGGGAACCGTGCTGGGTGCCCGGGTCGGGAGAACGAACCTTCTCTTCCGGATCGACCTTGGCCTTACCGGGCTGCCGTGACTCCTTTGTACTACTAGACCACTAGCACAGCAAGGCCTAAACGCGTCAAAGTTGGGAAGCGGCTTCGGCGATGCGCGAAAGTTGTTTGCTGCCGTGGCGTTTGGGGAAGTTGGGACGCCAGCGCTAGAACGGCCGACGCCTAGAAAGCGAAGCGCCGCAACAGCGTGTAGGTCACCGCGCCGGCGGCCAACGCGGTGACGCCCACCGCGGCCGTCGTCGCAATCGCGGCGCCCGACGGCGCCGGGATCCGGTCCCGCAATGACACCGGCCGTGAGAACGACAACACCGGCCAGCCGCGGTCCAGAGCCTCCTTGCGCAGGCCGCGGTCGGGGTTCACGACGGACGGGTTGCCGACGATCTCCAGCATCGGCATGTCGGTGATCGAGTCGGAGTAGGCGTAACAGTGCTCCAACGGATAGCCCTCGCGGGCGGCCAACTCCCGGATCGCCTGCACCTTGCCCTCGCCGTAGCAGTAGAACGCGATCTCGCCGGTGTACTTGCCGTCCTCGACGACCATCCGGGTCGCCATCGCATGCGTCGCGCCCAGCGCCCGCGCAATCGGCGCGACGATCTCCTCACCGGATGCCGAGACCACCACGACGTCGCGCCCGCACAGTTTGTGTCCGGCGATCAGGTCCGCGGCTTCGGCGAATACCAGCGGAGTCACGATGTCGTGCAACGTCTCGTTGACTATCGACTTGACCTGTTCGACGTCCCACCCGATGCACATGTTGGCCAGGTGCGCACGCATCCGATCCATCTGGTCATGATCTGCGCCGGAGAGCAGAAAGATGAATTGCGCGTAGCTGGACTTCAACACGGCCCGTCGGTTCAATAGGCCCTGCGCGAAAAAGGGTTTGCTGAATGCCAGGGTGCTCGACTTGGCGATGATGGTCTTGTCCAAGTCGAAGAAAGCTGCGGTCCGCGCGCCCGGAGCTGCCGGTCCCGGCGTTTGCTGCTGCGCGGCCGGGTCTGGGACGGTCACCAAACCAGCATAGGGTGGTGATCCGTCGAAGCCGGGAATATCCGGGTTGTCTTTCTGTCGTCGGCGTTTTCACGGCTCAGACGGCACTTTCGTTGCGAATGAGGCTTGCGTCAGGCCCGGCTGGCATGTGTATAGTAAGCATTACTCGGCCTTGAGCCGAGGGTGTATCAGCCCGACCCCCCGGGGCTGATACACGACGACCCTCGCCTCCTCCCCCCCTGGCGGGGGTCGTCCCTTTTCTGGGGTAAGAATTTCTCCCCGCGGTCGCCCCTTTCAGCGCACCCGTTTGTGCACAGTTGCGTTTCTGTCCACAAATTGCTCTTTGGCCCTGGCGTGCAACACCTTGCGCGCCGCACGGTGGATCCGTGACCGATGTTGTGCGTGCCGCTCGTAGCGGTGCCGGCGGATCCGGTGTGTTGGCGATGCTGACCGATCCGGAGTTGCGCGACGAACTCGACCGCGTCGCCGCGGCGGTCGGGGTGCGCGTGGTGCATGTCGGCGGACGCAATCCGATCACCCGCAAGACGTGGGCGGCCGCCGCGGCGGTGGTGCTGGATGCAGCCGCGGCACAGCGATGCCGGCAGGGGGCCCTGCCGCGACGCGGCCACGTCACGGTTCTGACCGGCGCCGAAGCCGCGACTTCGACATGGGCCGCCGCTGTCGCCGTCGGCGCCGGGTTGGTGGTGCGGATGCCGGAGCAAGAGCAGGACCTGGTCCGCGAATTGGCAGATGCCGCCGAATCGGCACGGGACGACGGGCGGCGGGGTCAGGCCGTCGCCGTCGTGGGGGGTTGCGGTGGCGCTGGGGCGTCGATGTTCGCGGTCGCCCTGGCGCAGGCCGCGACGGAGTCGTTGCTGATCGATTTGGATCCGTGGGGCGGCGGTATCGACCTGCTGATGGGTGACGAGGCAGCGCCGGGATTGCGGTGGCCCGACCTGGCACTGCGCGGTGGGCGGCTGGACTGGTCGTCGGTGCGTGAAGTGCTGCCCCGGCAGCGCGGGATCAGCGTGTTGTCGGGCACCCGGCGGGGCTACGAATTGGACGGCGGACCCGTGGACGCGATCGTCGAAGCCGGCCGAAACGGTGGTGTCGTCGTGGTGTGCGACCTGCCGCGGCGTCTGACCGAGGCCGCGCATGTCGCGTTGGGCAGCGCCGATCTGGTGGTGCTGGTCAGCCGGTGCGACGTGCGAGCTTGTGCGGCCACCGCGACGATTGCACCGGTGCTGACCGCGCTCAATCCGAACCTCGGCCTGGTGGTGCGTGGCCCGGCGCCGGGGGGATTGCGTGCGGGGGAGGTCGCCGAGATCGCCGGGCTGCCGTTGTTGGCGTCCCTGCGTGCCGAACCGCACCTGGCCGAACGGTTGGAACGCGGCGGTCTGCGGCTGCGTCGGCGATCGGCGCTGGCATCGGCAGCGCGCTGCGTACTCGACCTGTTGCCAACCGGTCAGCCAGTGCCGGGCGGTCGCGCGGCATGAACGGTTCGCTAATCGAACGTGTTCGAGAGCGCCTCGCTACCGAATCCGGACCGCTTCGGCCCACCGTGGTGGCCGCGGCGATTCGCGCCGAGTCCGGGGGCATCCTCGGTGACACCGAGGTGCTGGCGAACCTGCGGCTGCTGCAGACCGAGCTGACCGGGGCCGGCATCCTCGAACCACTGTTGTGCGCCGATGGCACCACCGACGTGTTGGTCACCGCGCCGGACGCGGTCTGGGTCGACGATGGAAACATATTGCGGCGCAGTCAGAT
The DNA here is from genome assembly GCF_059812185.1 of Mycobacterium sp. NGS67. Taxonomy (NCBI): domain Bacteria; kingdom Bacillati; phylum Actinomycetota; class Actinomycetes; order Mycobacteriales; family Mycobacteriaceae; genus Mycobacterium; species Mycobacterium sp. NGS67. The sequence continues at coordinate 711 of NZ_JCALCF010000052.1, read as the reverse complement.
TCGGTTCGCCGATGAGGCCGCGGTGCGCCGGCTGGCGCAGCGGCTGGCCCTTGCCGCCGGCCGACGGCTCGACGATGCGCAGCCGTGGGTCGACGGGCAGCTGACCGGAATCGGCTCCGGTGGCTTAGCGGTGCGGCTGCACGCGGTGCTGCCGCCGGTTGCCGCCGCCGGCACCTGCCTGTCGCTACGGGTATTGCGGCCGGCGACTCAGGACCTGGCGGCGTTGAGCGCGGTGGGTGCGATCGCGCCGGATGCCGTCGAACTCGTCGCCGGCATCGTCGCCGCGCGGCTCGCGTTCCTGGTGTCCGGCGGCACCGGAGCCGGCAAGACGACCTTGTTGGCGGCGATGCTGGGTGCGGTCTCACCGGCCGAGCGGATCGTGTGCGTCGAGGATGCCGCCGAGCTGGCGCCGCCGCATCCCCATCTGGTCAAGCTGGTGGCACGGTGCGCCAATGTCGAAGGTGTCGGCGAAGTGACCGTACGCCAACTCGTCCGCCAGGCGCTGCGCATGCGCCCGGACCGGATCGTGGTCGGCGAGGTCAGGGGCGCCGAGGTGGTGGATCTGCTGGCCGCGCTCAACACCGGGCACGAGGGTGGCGCGGGAACCGTGCATGCCAACAGCCCGGGTGAGGTGCCTGCCCGGCTCGAGGCGTTGGGCGCGCTCGGCGGACTGGACCGAGCCGCCCTGCACAGCCAGCTCGCCGCCGCGGT
>NZ_JCALCF010000051.1:0-19605 GCF_059812185.1 Mycobacterium sp. NGS67 | reverse complement strand
GGTGGTGCGCTCGGCGGGGGGCTTGGCGGTGGCATCGGCGCCGGCGCCAATGCTGGTGGTGCGATTGGTGGCGGCATTGGTGGTGCTGTCGGCGGTCAGGCCGGTGGTGCCATCGGTGGTGCTGTTGGTGCTGGTGGTCAGGTCGGTGGCGCTGTTGGTGGCCAGGTTGGTGGTGCGCTCGGCGGGGGGCTTGGCGGTGGCATCGGTGCCGGCGTCAATGCCGGAGGCGCGATCGGTGGCGGCGTAGCCGCGGGCGGTCAGGTCGGCGGCGCTGTGGGTGCACAGGCCGCCGCGGGCTTGGGTGGCCAGGCCGCCGTCGGTGCGGGTGCCCACGCCGGGATCGCCGGGCAGGCCGGCCTCGCTGGCCAAGCCGGCCTTGCCGGGCAGGCAGGTCTCGCTGGGCAAGCTGGCCTTGCCGGGCAGGCCGGCCTCGCTGGCCAAGCCAGCCTTGCCGGCCAAGCCGGCCTCGCCGGACAGGCAGGTCTCGCTGGGCAAGCCGGGCTCGCCGGACAGGCCGGCCTCGCGGGACAGGCCGGGCTAGCCAGTCAAGCGGGTGTCGCCAGTCAGGCTCAAATCGCCAGTCAGGCGGGAATCGCCGGCCAGGCGGGTATTGCCAGCCAGGCTGCTTTCGGCGGACAAGCCGCTGCCGCGCAACCCGCGCTCATTGCCAGCGAAGGTGCCGCACTGCACGGCGCAGCCACCCCGCACGTGGGCGGCCCGCTGGGCGGTGTCGGCGTGAGTGGCCAGTCCGGTGCCGCCGGCGGCGCCGGAATCGGTATCGGTGGGAATGCTCCCCTCAGTAACCAGCCGAACCCCCAACCAGCTGCGGTTTCAGCGGGAGCGGGGGCAGGCGCCGGCGCCCACACCGGGCCGGGCGGCGCTGCGGGCGCCGGCAGCGGCACAGTTACCGGTGGACCTGCCGGCGGCGCAACTGCTCCCGGCACCCACGTCCCGGCAGCGGGCGGGCACGGCGACATCCTCGGTCAGGAAGGCACGACGCTCGGTGGTGGTGCAGGTGCCGGAGCCGGCGCAGGTGCCGGAGCGGGGACTGGGGCCGGAGCGGGGACTGGTGCCGGCGCTGGAACGGGCGCAGGCGCGGGAAGCCACACTCCGGGTGACCACGGCCCAACCTTCCCGTCCGGCCAAGGCCCGGTCATCCAAACCGGCGGTGGTGCCGGCACCGGTGGCGCGGGGACCACGACCCCGGGCGGCCACGGACCCGTGATCCAGACGCCCGGTGGCGCAGCGGGCACGGGCGACGCCGGTCACGGCGGGACCAACCCGCCGGTGATCAATGCACCGGCGCCGCACACCCCGACGCCGCAAACGGAGACCCCGACCCCATCGCACGCCCCGGGCGGCGACCACGGACCGGTGTTCACTCCGCAGCAGCACGAACCCGTCCAGCAGCCGACACATCACGAGCCGCAGAGCCCGTCGGTGTTCGGTCACGAGCCCGCCGGACACACGCCGCCGACGCACACGGAGACGCCGGCCTCGCACGGTCCGGCCGACCACGGGTTCTGATTCGCGAAACACGTCCGAGAACCGGCGGGGACCTTCGTGGTCCCCGCCGGTTTGTCCGCATACCGTGATCTGACATAGCACGCGACCAAGAAAGTGGGGCAGCGCGGTGACGCAAGCCGATGACCCGCGGCGGGTCGGCGTGATCGTCGAACTGATCGACCACACCATCGCGATCGCCGAGCTACATGAACGCAGCGATCTGGTGCAGCGGCTGCGGCAGGCCCGCGAGCGGATCATCGACCCGCGGATCCGGGTGGTGATCGCCGGGCAGCTCAAACAGGGCAAGAGCCAACTGCTCAACTCGCTGCTCAACATGCCGGTGGCCCGCGTCGGCGACGACGAAGCCACGGTGGTCATCACGATCGTCAGCCATAGCGCCCAGCCGTCGGCCCGGCTCGTCGTCAAAGCGGGACCCAACGGCGAAACGGCCACCGTCGACATCCCCGTCGACGACATCAACACAGATCTACGGCGGGCGCCCCAAGCCGCGGGGCGCGAGGTGTTGCGGGTCGAGATCGGTGCGCCCAGTCCGCTGTTACAGGGCGGATTGTCGTTCATCGACAGTCCCGGCGTGGGCGGTCACGGGCAGCCGCACCTGTCGGCGACCCTCGGGCTGCTACCCGACGCCGACGCGATGCTGATGGTCAGCGACACCAGCCAGGAATTCACCGAACCGGAGATGTGGTTCGTGCGCAAGGCGCACCAGATTTGTCCCGTCGGGGTGGTGATAGCCACCAAGACCGACCTGTATCCGCACTGGCGCCAGATCGTCAACACCAACGCCAACCACTTGCAGCGCGCGCGGGTGCCGATGCCGATCATCCCGGTGTCGTCGCTGCTGCGCAGCCACGCCGTCAGCCTCAACGACAAGGAACTCAACGACGAGTCGAACTTCCCGTCGATCATCAAGTTCCTGAGTGAGAAGGTCCTCACCCGCGAGACCGATCGGGTGCGCGACGAGGTGCTGAACGAAATACGTTCCGCCGCAGAGCAATTGACGATTGCCGCGGGCTCGGAACTGTCCGCTGTCAACGACCCGTCACTGCGCGACCGGCTCGCCGAAGACCTGGCCCGGCGCAAGAAGGAAGCCCAGGACGCACTCGAACAGACCGCTCTGTGGCAGCAGGTACTCAACGACGGCTTCACCGACTTGAGCAACGATGTCGACCACGACCTGCGCGCGCGGTTTCGTGCCCTGACCGACGACATCGAGCGACACATCGATTCGGTGGATCCGACGCTGCACTGGGCCGAGATAGGCACCGACGCCGAGGACGCGGTCGCTACCGCCGTCGGGGACAACTTCGTCTGGGCGTACCAGCGCGCCGAAATTCTGGCGCTCGACGTCGCGAAATCCTTCGCCGACGCGGGCCTGAATTCGATCATGTCGCCCGAGCTGACCTCGCGGTTGATGGGCGGCAACTTCGGTGAGCTCAAAGCGCTGGCGGAGTTGGAAGCCAAGCCGCAGGGCAAGGGTCAGAAGGCGCTGTCCGGTCTGCGGGGTTCCTACGGCGGGGTGGTGATGATCGGCATGCTGTCCTCGGTTGCCGGTCTGGGACTGTTCAACCCGGTGTCGGTGGGAGCCGGCCTACTGCTGGGCCGGATGGCCTACAAGGAGGAAAAGCAGGCACGGGTGTTGCGGGCTCGCGCCGAAGCCAAAGCCAACGTGCGACGGTTCGTGGACGAGGTTTCTTTCGTGGTGGGCAAGGAGTCGCGCGACCGGCTCAAGACGATTCACCGCACGCTGCGCGACCACTACCGCGATATCGCCGTCGAACTCACCCGCTCGCTCAACGAGTCACTGCAAGCCACCGTCGCCGCCGCGCACCTGGAGGACGTCGAACGCGACACCCGAGTCCGCGAACTCGAGCGACAGTTGAACATCCTCAACCAGGTCACCGACAACTTGAACAAGTTGCGCAAGCCACCGGTCATGCTAGGTAAAACGTGAGCACCAGCGATCGGGTCCGCGCGATCCTGGGCGGAACCATCCAGGCCTATCGGGGCGAACCGGCTTACCGGCAGCGTCCCGACGTGTTCTACGAATTGGACCGCATCGGTGCGCGGCTCAACGAGCCCATCCGCATCGCGCTGGCCGGCACCCTCAAAGCCGGCAAGTCGACATTGGTCAACGCCTTGGTTGGGGACGACATCGCGCCGACGGACGCGACGGAGGCCACCCGGATCGTGACGTGGTTCCGGCACGGGCCGACCCCGAAGGTCACTGCCAACCACCGCGGCGGCCGGCGTAGCAACGTGCCGATCACGCACCGCGACGGGCTGAGCTTCGACCTGCGCAGGCTCGACCCCGCCGATGTGGTGGACCTGGACGTCGAGTGGCCGGCCGAAGAGTTGGCGCAGGCCACCATCATCGACACCCCCGGCACGTCGTCGCTGACCCGGGAGGCTTCCGAGCGCACGCTGCGACTGCTGGTCCCGGCAGACGGAGTGCCCCGGGTGGATGCGGTGGTGTTCCTGCTGCGCACCCTCAATGCCCCCGATATCGCCCTGCTCAGGCAGATCGGCGGGCTCGTGGGCGGGTCGGCGGGCGCGCTGGGCATCATCGGGGTGGCTTCGCGGGCCGACGAGATCGGCGCGGGCCGCATCGACGCGATGCTGTCGGCAAACGACGTCGCCAAGAGGTTCACCAGTGAACTGACCCAGACGGGCATCTGCCAGGCGGTGGTACCGGTGTCCGGGCTGCTCGCCATGACCGCCCGCACGCTGCGGCAGGGCGAGTTCGTCGCACTGCAGAAACTGGCCGCCTCCGACGCCACCGAACTCAACAAGGCGCTTTTGAGCGTGGACCGTTTCGTGCGGCCGGACAGCCCGTTGCCCATCGACGCGGCCATTCGCGCCCAGCTACTGGAACGGTTCGGCATGTTCGGCATCCGGATCTCGATCGCCGTGCTGGCCGCCGGCGTCACCAGCGCGGCCGCGTTGGCTACCGAGCTGCTGGAGCGCAGCGGGTTGGTGGCGCTGCGCAACGTGATCGACCAACAGTTCGCGCAGCGTTCGGACATGCTCAAGGCGCACACCGCTCTGGTGTCGTTGCGCAGGTTCGTCGAAGCGCACCCGGTCATGGCCACCCCGTACGTGATTGCCGACATCGACCCACTGCTCGCCGATACACACGCGTTCGAAGAACTCCGCCTGCTGAGCCTATTGCCTTCGCGCACAACAACTTTGAAAGAAGACGACATCGCGGCGCTGCGCCGCATGATCGGAGGTTCGGGCACCGACCCGGCCAGCAGGCTGGGTGTGGATCCGCACGAGTACGCGACCAACCCGCAGGAAGCCTCGCGCGCGGCGTTCGCCGCGGCACAGTACTGGCGCCGTCGCGCCGAGCATCCGCTCAACGATCCGTTCACCAGCAGGGCATGTCGCGCCGCGGTGCGCAGCGCCGAGGCGATGCTCGCCGAATTCTCCGCGCGGCGCTGAGGTCAGCCCCCGGGCGCCGCGCTGGTCGGCGGACTGGGTGCCGCGCTGGTGGTCGGTGGTGGCCGCTGCGTCGTGGTCGGGGGCGCCGTGGTGGTCTGCGGATTAGTGGTGGTCGGCCGGGTCGTGGTCGTGGAGGTCGGCTGAGTCGTCGTGGTGGTCGACGTCGTGGAGGTCGTTGACGGGGTGGACGACGTGGTTGTCGGTGCGGTGGTGGTTGTGCTGACCGGGACCTCCGTGGTCACGGTGACCGGAGGCGGAGTGACCACCGCCTCGGTCGGCAGGCCGTCCGCTCCGGTGGTGCTGATGGTGGTGGGCGGTGGCTGCGACGTGGTGACGACCGGCCTCGTCTCGGTCTTGCCGACGGTGAGCGCCAGCACCAGGGCAAGCAGGATGGCCGCAGCCGCTCCGAACAGGCTCAGCAGAATGGCCGGGCGCCGGTACCACGGGGGGAGATCGGGCTCGTCGGCGTAGCGCTCTGTGTGGGCGCCGGTGTACGGCGGAGCTGGGGTGGCGTCGACCGGGCTGGTGTAGTCCGCGGGACCGGCGTAGGGGACGGGTTCTTCACCGGTGCCGCTGTCTTCGGACCAGGCCAGGGCGCGGTCGGTGCCCTGGGCGTCCCCGGGGAAGGCTTCGGTGGGAACCGCCCCGGTGGGTTCGGTCGTCGGCGCGGTCGGTGACGCCATGGTGGCCGCACCCGCGGCACCCGCTGCAGCGGCGGCCGCAGCTCCGACGGCGGGAGCAAGACCCGTGGCAGCCCCCGCCGACGCTGCCTGCTGCGCGCCGAGTACCGCTGCCCCGACGGCGGCGCTGAACAACGGTTGCGGCGCGGTCAGCACCGGCACCTGCAGGCGCTCGGCCAGTCGCGCGGCGACCAGCGGGATCTGGGCACCCCCGCCGACGGCGGCGACCGCGGTCAGGTTGGCAATGCCGTTGCGGTGCAACACTTCTCCGACAGCGTCGAGGAACCGATCCAACGGTGCGGAGATGAGTTGTTCGAAGTCGCTGCGGGAAAGGTGCTGAGTCCCACCGGGATTGCCCGTCGCGATGGTCGTCACCGTCGTCGCAGAGAGCTGTTCCTTGGCGGCCCGGCAGCTGCCTAACAGGCGCGTCACCGATCCCATCGACGTCGCCGTGACGGAAGTGTTGGTGGTGTCGACCCCCGGGGCGATGGTCAGCAAATGGTTCAGGATGAGCTGATCGATGTCGTCGCCGGAGAACTCGCTGAAGCGCACCGTGCTGCCCACCTGGTCGAACGGGGGCCCGGCGTTGGCCAGGGTGATGCTGGTGCCGCCGGCGCCGAAATCGCACAGCGCGACGACACCGTCGCGCGGAAACCCGGGCTCGGCGGCCAGCGCGGTCAACGCGGCGGTGGCATCGGAGACCAGCGCCGGGCGGCCGCCGTTGGCCGTCAGATCCGGTTGCGCGAACAGTTCCTGGCGCAACGCGGCGACCTGGTTCTGCGACCAGTAGGCCGGGACGGCGACGGTGATCGGTGTGCCGTAGCCGACAGAGCGCGCCATCGCCTCGAGCGCCTCGATGGTCAGCGCCTGGCCGAGGTATTTGGTGCCGTCGGCGGCGACCAGTGGTGCGACATCGCCGACCCGCTCGACGAATCCGCGTAACACCAGTCCCGGCGCGGTGAGATTCGAGTTCTCCTCGGGCAGGCCGACTTCGGATTGCCGGTTTTCGAACAGCGTCAACACGGGGGTGCGAGAAATCGGAGCGCTACCCGAGCGTGCCGCGACCAGGTTGGCCACCCCGATCGACAACCCGAGCGACTCGCTCATATCCACACCCCTGTGTCCCTCGTGTTGCTGGCGGTCGACGGCCGTTCCCCACCATAGCCGTCGCCGATTCGGCGGGGACCGGTCACAGGCCGGGCGGCAAGTTGATGACGGTGGGCATCGACGGCAGCTTGATCTCTGACGGCAGTCGAGGGATCAGACCGGGTGCTGGGGAATTCGCCGGCGTGGTGGTCGGGGAGGCGGACGTGGTGGTTGTCGGCGTCGTGGACGTGGACGTCTCCGGGCTCGTGGCCGTCGTCGTAGTAGTCGTGGTCGTAGTCGTTGTTGTGGTGGTCGTAGTCGTTGTGGTGGTTGTTGTCGTGGTCGTCGTCGGCGCCGTGGTGGTGGTCGCAGGTGCCGTCGTCGAGATCCTGGTGGTGACCGTGACCGTGGCCGGACTCGGGCGGCCCTTGGACAGCAGGACGATGCCCCAGATGATCAGGCCGAGCAGCACGGCGATCAACACGCCCCAACCCACCAGGGCCGCCGGTTTGCGCCAACCGGGCGTCGGCTCGGGTTCCGGCGGCGGCCCGTCGTAGCCGTAACTGCCGTGGACGGTCGGGTCGTTGGCGCCATAGTCCGGCGGGTCGTACCTGGTCACGGCCGCCGATGCTAGCCGTCACGGCTTACCGCGATTTGCAGCCACGCGGGCCCGTTGCCGATCGGTGACCTGGCTCAGGGCAGCTTGGGCACCGTGATGGTAGGCCCGCCCGGGATCGTGATCGTCGACGGCAGCGGCGGCAGCTGCGGTAGCTGCGGGAGGCGATGGGTCGGTTGCTGAGTCGGCGTCTGGGCCGGGGGCTGGCTCCTGGGCGGGTTGGGTGCGGGAGCGGGAGCTTCGCTGGTGGTACTCGGCTCTGTGGTGGTCGACTCGGTGGTCGTCGTGGTGGTTGTGGTCGACTCACTGGTCGTCGTGGTGGTGCTGGTCGTCGTCGACGTGCTGCTCGGGGCCGGGCTGGGGCTGGTGCCGCCGCCGAACAGCTGGCTCACGCCGTAGCCGATCAGGGCGAGCAGTACCAGCACCAGCAGTGCCCACAGGATGAGCATCACGGGCTTGCGATACCACGGCCGGTTGTCGGCGTCGGGATCTTCAGGGTCGGTGAACTGCTCGGGCGGGACGCCCTCGACGGTCGGTTGATACATCAGGGACGGATCGCCCGGCTGGTAGGGATCGCCCTGCTGGTAGGGGCCCGACGGCGGAGGGCCTTCCACGGTCGGCTGGTGCATCAGCGACGGGTCTTGCGGCGCATACGGATCCGGCGGTGGACCCTGCACCGTCGGCTGGTGCTGCGGGGGCGGACCGTAGGGTCCGCCGGGGGGCGGGCCCTGCTGAGTCGGACCCTGGTAGCCGGGTGGTGGACCGCCCGAGGGCGGCCCTTGCGGCGGAGTTGCGCCGTATTGGGTCGGCTGCTCGTTGAAGTCGTCCGGTGGGCCGTAGCGTGCCACGAGTCGATGGTATAGGTCGCGGGCCGGTCAGAACGTGCTGACCTTGTCGATACTGACGAACATCCCGTGCCGGGTGCCGTTGTTCTCGAAGCGCGTGCCGTCCTGCGTGGCGACGATGGTCCAGCCCTGCGCGTCGTAGGTCTTGTATTCGATGGTCACGGTGGGGATCGCCCCGAGATTTCCCAGGATCCATTGCACGTTGCCGGCCGCGGTGATGTGCACACCGTTGGTGTGCTCACCTTCCTGGATCGGGGAGTTGGTGAACGGCGCCTCGCAGCCGACGCTCTCCTTGTTGATCTGGCAGCGCGTCATGCCGGACTTGGTCTCGATGAACACGTAACCGTTCTCGTCGGGCTTGAGCGGGATGGCACCGGGTGTGGAAGTTGGGTTCGGCCCGGGATTGATCGGCGGCAGCGCGACGGGTGTCGACGTGCCGGCCGGCGGCGGCGCGATCGAAGGCCGCGGCGTCGGGAACGCCGGTTCGGTCGGTCCGTGCCCGCCCGGGGCGGCGATCGGTCGGCCGTCGATGGTCGAACTGCATCCGGCAACGAGCACGGCGACGGCCAGCAGCCCCAACCGTGCCTTCGGCAACAACCGCACGCGCGACTCCCCGGATCTGGAAACGACAGGAAGTCAGATTATGCGCGTGAGCCCGCAAGGTGCTGCGGCGACGCGCTTTTGGAACGGCGCCGTTGGCAAAGTGTTACCCCGGTTCGGAGAGCTGCTCCGGGGAAGCGGCAGCGGCGCGCACCCGGTTGCGGACCAGGAACCAGCCGCCGATCAATGCGGGTATGCCGAACGCCATCGCGGCCAGCATCCACCGGCCGTAGACCTCGTCGAACATCATCAGGACCAGCACGGCTGCCAGGAACGCCAGCGTCACGTACCCGGTGTAGGGCGACAGTGGCATGCGGAACGCCGGGCGCTGCACCTCCCCGGCATTAGCCAGGTGGTGAAAACGCAGCTGGCAGGCGACGATCGTCGCCCACGCCACGATCACTCCGGTCGCCGCGATGTGCAGCACGATCTCGAACGCGTGCTTCGGGGTGACCGCATTGAGCCCGATGCCGAACAGGCCGATCCCGGCGGTGAGCAGAATGCCGCCGTACGGCACCCCGTTCTTGCTCATTACGCCGGTGAATTTCGGGCCGCTGCCGTTGATCGCCATCGACCGCAGGATCCGGCCGGTGGAATACAAACCGGCGTTCAGGCTCGACAGGGCGGCGGTGAGCACCACCAGGTTCATCAGGTCGTCGCCCCAGGACAGGCCGAGCTTGTCGAAGAACGTCACGAACGGGCTCACCCCGTCCTGGTAGGCGGTGTAGGGCAGCAGCAGCGCCAGCAGGACGGTCGAGCCGATGTAGAAGACCGCGATCCGGAACACCACCGAGTTGATCGCACGCGGCATGATCCGCTCCGGGTCCTCGGTCTCTCCGGCCGCGATGCCCACCAATTCGACTGCGGCATAAGCAAATACCACGCCCGCGGTGACCAGTACCAGGGACAGCACGCCCGTCGGCAACAGGCCTCCATGATCGCTCCACAGGCTCCAGCCGGTGTCGCGGCCTTCGATCTTGAATCGGCCGGCTAGGAAGACGGTGCCGACGACGAGAAACGTCACCAGCGCCAGCACCTTGATCAGCGCGGCCCAGAACTCCAGCTCACCGAAGAGCTTGACCGAGATCAGGTTCATCGACAGCACCACGATCAGCGCGACCAGTGCCAGAGTCCACTGCGGGATGGGTTGGAACACCTTCCAGTAGCGGCAGTACTGCGCAATGGCGGTGGTGTCGACGATGCCGGTCATCGCCCAGTTGAGGAAGTACATCCAGCCGGCCGCGTAGGCCATCTTCTCGCCGAAGAACTCCCGCGCGTAGGACACGAAGGATCCCGACGACGGCCGATGCAGCACCAGCTCGCCGAGCGCGCGCAGGATCAGGAAGACGAAGAGGCCGCAGATGCCGAACACGATGAAGAGCCCGGGCCCGGCCGAGGCGAGCCGCCCGCCGGCGCCCAGGAAGAGGCCGGTGCCGATCGCGCCGCCCAGCGCGATCATCTGCAGCTGACGGTTCTTCAGGGCCTTGTGATACCCGGCGTCTTCGCGGCCGAGCGCACTGTCGGACGGTGTCATCCAGGTCCTTATCGCCGTAGCTTGGGGGAACGCCGCGAGAATCGGATGTCAGGCTATCTCACCGGCGTCCCGCCGGCCTGTCTTGTTACCCAGGCCGCACCGCTGAGCTGTTTGTCGCGGTGAGCGCGGCGGTGGCCTGCGCGAACATGGTCTGTTTGATGGCCCCCAGGGTGCCGCGATCCTTACCGGCGAGGGGCCGCAGCATTTCCACCGCCGCGGCTGTCACCTCCGCCTCGTCCGCAGTGGCGTCGACGATCCCGAGGGCGGCGGCGTCGGTGCCACCGAAGCGGTGGCCGGTCGTCATCGAGGCCACCGCAGCCGGCGGAGTCAGTTTGGCTTGGATCAGTGCCGCCATGCCAGGAGTGAACGGAATGTGAATGTCTACCTCGGGAAAACAGAAGAAGCCGCGGTCGGCCCGCATCACCCGGAAATCGTGCGCGACGGCTAACATCGCGCCGGCGCCGAACGCGTGCCCGACGACCGCCGCGGCGGTCGGCATCGGCAGCGTCAGCACGCGCGCAAGCAGACCCTGGACCCGTTCGACATACTGCTGGGTCTGCTCGGCATGCGCGACCAGCCAGTCCAAGTCCAGGCCGTTGGTATAGAACTTGCCGGACGCGGTGGTCACCAGACCGTGCGCGCCGCTTGTTTCGATGTCGTCGAGGTGGGCGTTGATGTCGTCGAGAAAGCCGGGTGAGAAGCGATTTTCGTCGTCGCCGAGGTCGAGGACAGCGATCTTCTCGTCGTAGGTCAAGGTGATGGTCATGATGTCCTTTCGGGTCTAGGAGTTGGTTTTGGAGGCTCGGTTCTAAGCACGGCGTGCACCGCGGCGCGCAGTTGCTCGCGCGCCGTTTTGTCGTGTAACCGGTTGCGGCGCAGCAGGATTGCCGTCGGAAGATCGACGATGCACATGGTGATGGTGTCCACCGCCGCGGCGTCTTTGCGGTTCCAGACCCGGCGGGCGAGCTCGATCATCAATCCGATCAAGGCCGACTCGACATCGCGAAGCTGAGCTGCGAGCTTGTCGGGTAGCTCAGGATCCAACAGTTCGTCGCGCGGCAGTGTCAGAAGCAGGTGACATGAGTTCGGGTGCTGAGCGGCGAAGACGGCGGGTGCGTCAGCGGCGGCCGCCACCGCGGCGATGCCGACGTCTGGCCCCGAGGTGGAGGAGGCCGCCGAGATCGCGTCGTCCACCAACGCCTGTTGCGTGTCGAGGAAACGACGGCCGGCCCGCAGCCAGGCCTGAGCCAGTAACCCGGCTCGTGATCCGAAGCTGTGATACAGCGCGCCGTTGGAGACGCCGGTCGCGGCACTGATACCCCGGATGGTCACCGCGGCCGGACCGGACTGCACGGCCAGCGCCTCCGCGGCATCCAGCACGCGGTCCGGGTCGTGCTCGCGAGGGCGGGGCATGAAAACACAATAACAGAGCAATTGCTCTGTTATTGTTGCACGAGCGTGGACCCGGGTCGGGTAGATACAGTCCTAGGCGGCCACCGGCTCGACCGTCGCCACCCGGGGCCGGCGGGTGCGGCTGAGTGCGACGTTGACACATCCCATGATCAGGCAGATCACGGCCGGTACGACGAGTGCGTATCCGTCGAACTTGGCCCCGGCCACCAGGCCGGCGACCGCGCCGGTGAGGAACAGCAGCAGGGTCGTGGCCAGGATCGCGGCCTTCCACTTGTCGAAGCCGTGCTCACGGCTGCGGCCCAGCATCAACCCGAGGTCGGTGACGGTGCCGGTGAAGTGGGTAGTGCGGACCGCCATCCCGCGGAAGCTGGAGGTCAGGCCGTTCTGCAAACCGAGGGCCGCCGCTGCGAACAGCCCCTGGACGGCGGTCTCCTCGATCCCGAAGATGGCGATCTCGTTCTTGTCCGCGGTGACTCCGGCGGCGGCGGCCAACAGCAGGATGGCTTCGATGGCCAACACGGCGGCGTGGCGCCTGGCCAGCGGCATCCGGCTGGACGAGAGCAGCGTGCCGGCCACCGCGGCGCCTAGCAGGAACCCCAGCAGGATCGCGCCCAGGACGTGGCTTTCGTAGCGCCACGGGTGCGCGGTGTCCATGCCGATCTGGGTGGTGACACCGGTGAGGTTGCCGACCGGAACCGCCAGGGTGAGGATCGCTACCGCGTTCACCCAACCCGCATTCAGCGCGAGCACGGCGCTGTAGGCCAGCATTCTTCCTTGCGCGGACAGGCCGCTTCTGCGTGTTCGTTCCCCCGGCGCCATCTGCTCGACACCCACTCCCGCCATTCGAACCGACCCCGTCAAATATATAAGCACCAGATTGACCGGTAATTCCGTCGAACTGACCGATCTCATAGAGAGCGCATACCGCGCCCCCGGGAACAAACCCCGCGCCTACACCGTTAGCATGATCGACAAGTTGAGTGAGGCACACTCAAGTCTGAGTTGACAGGCACATGGCGGCCGGAGCAGTCTTGAGCGGGGTTCACTCAGCATAGTGCAACAAGCAGAAGCTCTACAGATTCAGGAGGAATCACTATGGCTCGTGCGGTCGGCATCGACCTCGGGACCACCAACTCCGTCGTCGCAGTTCTGGAGGGTGGCGACCCCGTCGTCGTCGCAAACTCCGAGGGCTCGCGGACGACCCCGTCTGTCGTCGCGTTCGCGCGTAACGGCGAAGTGCTGGTGGGTCAGCCCGCCAAGAACCAGGCGGTGACCAACGTCGACCGCACCATTCGTTCGGTCAAGCGCGAAATCGGCACGGACTGGTCCGTGGATATCGATGGCAAGAAATACACCGCTCCGGAGATCAGCGCTCGCGTGCTGCAGAAGCTGAAGCGCGACGCCGAGGCTTACCTGGGTGAGGACATCGCGGACGCGGTGATCACCGTTCCCGCCTACTTCAACGACGCTCAGCGTCAGGCGACCAAGGACGCCGGCCAGATCGCCGGCCTCAACGTGCTGCGCATCGTCAACGAACCGACCGCGGCCGCGCTGGCCTACGGCCTGGACAAGGGCGAGAAAGAGCAGACCATTCTGGTTTTCGACCTCGGCGGCGGCACCTTCGACGTCTCGCTGCTCGAGATCGGCGAGGGTGTGGTCGAGGTGCGTGCCACCAGCGGTGACAACCACCTCGGCGGCGACGACTGGGACCAGCGCGTCGTGGACTGGCTGGTGGAGAAGTTCAAGGGCACCAGCGGCATCGACCTGACCAAGGACAAGATGGCCATGCAGCGGCTGCGTGAGGCCGCCGAGAAGGCCAAGATCGAGCTGTCCAGCTCGCAGAGCACCTCGATCAACCTGCCCTACATCACCGTCGACGCCGACAAGAACCCGCTGTTCCTCGACGAGCAGCTGACCCGGGCCGAGTTCCAGCGCATCACCCAGGACCTGCTGGACCGCACCCGCAAGCCGTTCCAGTCGGTCATCGCCGACGCCGGCATCTCGGTGGGCGACATCGACCACGTGGTGCTGGTGGGCGGTTCCACCCGCATGCCTGCGGTGACCGACCTGGTCAAGGAGATGACCGGTGGCAAGGAGCCCAACAAGGGCGTCAACCCCGACGAGGTCGTGGCCGTGGGTGCCGCGCTGCAGGCGGGTGTACTCAAGGGCGAGGTGAAAGACGTTCTGCTGCTTGACGTCACGCCGCTGAGCCTGGGCATCGAGACCAAGGGTGGGGTGATGACCAAGCTCATCGAGCGCAACACCACCATCCCGACCAAGCGCTCGGAGACCTTCACCACCGCCGACGACAACCAGCCGTCGGTGCAGATCCAGGTCTTCCAGGGTGAGCGTGAGATCGCGGCGCACAACAAGCTGTTGGGCAGCTTCGAGCTGACCGGTATCGCACCGGCCCCGCGCGGTGTTCCGCAGATCGAGGTCACCTTTGACATCGACGCCAACGGCATCGTGCACGTCACCGCCAAGGACAAGGGCACCGGCAAGGAGAACACCATCCGCATCCAGGAAGGTTCGGGCATCTCCAAGGAGGAGATCGACCGGATGATCAAGGATGCCGAGGCGCACGCGGACGAAGACCGCAAGCGTCGCGAGGAAGCCGACGTCCGCAACCAGGCCGAGACGCTGGTCTACCAGACGGAGAAGTTCGTCAAAGAGCAACGTGAGGCCGAGGGTGGGTCGAAGGTTCCTGAGGACACGCTGAGCAAGGTGGAAGCCGCTGTGGCAGAAGCCAAGTCGGCGCTGGGTGGCGATGACATCTCCGCGATCAAGTCGGCGATGGAGAAGCTGGGCCAGGAGTCCCAGGCGCTGGGACAGGCCATCTACGAGGCCGCCCAGGCCGAAGGTGCCGCCGCCGGCGGTCAGCCCGGTGGTGGTTTCGACCAGACCGCGGGGGCCGACGACGTGGTGGACGCGGAGGTGGTCGACGACGACCAGGAGCGGCGCCAGTGAGCGCGCGCCGCGACGATGCAGAACGGAGTGATGAGGAGGAGCGGCGCCAGTGAGCGACGGAACTCAAAACCACGCACAAGAACCGGTGACGGTCACCGACAGACGGCGGATCGATCCCGAGACAGGTGAAGTACGGCAGGCCCCTCCCGGTCCAGCACCGGGAGGGGGTGCCTTCGCCGGCGAGAGCCCGGAGGAAGCCGACAAGGCGGCCGAGTTGCTCCAGGACCTGCAGCGCGTGCAGGCCGACTTCGCCAACTACCGCAAGCGGGCGCTGCGCGACCAGCAGGCCGCGAAGGACCGGGCCAAGGCCGACGTGGTCGGTCAATTCCTGGGCATCCTCGACGATCTCGACCGCGCACGGCAGCACGGCGACCTGGAGTCGGGTCCGATGAAGGCGGTCGCCGACAAGCTGACGGGCGTGCTGGGCGGGTTGGGCCTGACCGCGTTCGGGGCCGAGGGCGAGGACTTCGACCCCGCACTGCATGAAGCCGTGCAGCACGAAGGCGACGGCGGACCGGGTTCCAAGCCGGTGATCGGCACCGTCATGAGGCAGGGCTACCTGCTCGGCGAACAGGTGCTGCGGCACGCCATGGTCGGCGTCGTCGACACCGTCGCCGGCGCGGGTTCGGAAACCGGACCTGCCGACACGAGCGATAACGCCGACGACTCCGGTGTTTAGGACAGAATCGATACGAAGGTAAGGAGGTGACGCGACATGGCTCAGCGTGAGTGGGTCGAGAAGGACTTCTACAAGGAGCTTGGCGTCTCCTCCGATGCCGATGCCAAAGAGATCAAGACGGCCTACCGCAAGTTGGCTTCGGATCTGCATCCGGACAAGAACCCCGCCGGGGCCGAGCGGTTCAAGGCGGTCTCGGAGGCCTACAGCGTTCTGTCCGACGAAGCCAAGCGCAAGGAATACGACGAGACCCGCCGGCTGTTCGCCGGCGGAGGCTTCGGTGGCCGTCGGTTCGACACGGGTGGGTTCGGCGGCTTCGGCGGAGGCGGGGACGGCGCCGAGTTCAATCTGAACGACTTGTTCGACGCCGCCGGCCGGTCCGGCGGCGCCAACATCGGCGACCTGTTCGGCGGCCTGTTCGGGCGGGGTGGCAGCACCCGTCCCAGCCGGCCCCGGCGCGGCAAGGACCTGGAGACCGAGACGGAACTGGATTTCGTCGAGGCCGCCAGGGGCGTCGCGATGCCGCTGCGGTTGACCAGCCCGGCCCCGTGCACCAACTGCCACGGCAGCGGCGCACGCCCGGGCACCAGCCCGAAGGTGTGTCCGAACTGCAACGGCGCCGGCGTCATCAACCGCAACCAGGGTGCGTTCGGCTTCTCCGAGCCGTGCACCGAATGCCGGGGCAGCGGCTCGATCATCGAGCACCCGTGCGAGGAGTGCAAAGGCACCGGGGTCACGACTCGGACCCGCACCATCAACGTGCGCATCCCACCCGGCGTCGACGACGGTCAGCGCATCCGGCTGGCCGGGCAGGGCGAAGCCGGGTTGCGGGGCGCTCCGTCCGGTGACCTGTACGTGACCGTGCATGTGCGGCCGGACAAGGTCTTCGGCCGCGACGGCGACGACCTGACCGTGACCGTACCCGTCAGCTTCACCGAATTGGCTTTGGGCTCAACGCTTTCGGTGCCCACGCTGGACGGCAAGGTCGGCGTCCGGGTGCCCAAGGGCACCGCCGACGGCCGCATCCTACGGGTGCGTGGCCGGGGTGTGCCCAAGCGCAGCGGTGGCAGCGGCGACCTGCTGGTCACCGTGAAGGTCGCGGTCCCGTCGAATCTGGAAGGTGCCGCGCAGGAGGCGCTGGAAGCCTACGCGGCGGCCGAGCGGTCCAGCGGGTTCGACCCCAGAGCCGGATGGGCAGGGAATCGACCATGAACTCGAAGAACCCCGACCGGGAATCGTCGCGCACGTTCTTGATCTCGGTGGCCGCCGAGCTGGCCGGTATGCATGCGCAGACGTTGCGCACCTACGACCGGCTCGGCCTGGTCCGGCCGCAGCGCACCGCCGGCGGCGGACGTCGGTACTCCGAGCACGACGTGGACCTGCTGCGTGAGGTGCAGCGACTGTCCCAGGACGAGGGCGTCAACCTCGCCGGCATCAAACGCATCATCGAGCTGACCAACCAGGTCGACGCGCTGCAGTCGCGGCTCTCGGAGTTGGCCGAGGAAGTGGCGGTGTTGCGGGCCAACCAGCGTCGCGAGGTCGCGGTGGTGCCCAAGAGCCGGGCGCTGGTCGTCTGGCAACCCCGCCGCTAGAGGCGTCAGGGCGTGTTGTCCCCGAAGAATCCCGCCAACTCGCTGCCGAAGTTCCCGACACCGGACACGAACGCCTGAGTCATCAGGTCGAGCATGCTGGTGTTGTAGAAGCCGGACATGAAGTTGCCCAGGTTCGCCCAGCCCGATTCGAAGGCGCCGACGTTCTGCAGACCGGAGACATTCACGCCGCCGCTGTTGAACATCCCGGACACCTGGCTGAACACGTTGCCGATGCCCGACACCGCGCCGTTGGCGGCGTTGAGCATGCCCGATGCGCCGCCCGCCCCGGAGTTGAAGAAGCCCGACGACGGGGCGCTGCCGGAGTTGAAGAAGCCGGGGCTGCCGCGCCACTCGAAGCCGAACGTGAACGGCCCGACCAGCCCGTTGCCGAGCATGTTGATCGGGTTTTCGAAGTTGAAGACCAGTGGCGTCTCCGGGTTGAGCACCGACGGGTCGATGGTGAAGGGGCCCAGGGTTTCGGTGGTGATGGGGATCGCCGGCAGCGTGCCGCTCAGGACGCATCCCACGAACGGGATGTAGAGGAAGCAGACGGTGATCTCCAGGCTGATCGGTATCTCGAACTGCGAGATGGTGAACATGTCCTGGGTGATGGCGTTGATGGTGCCTTGGATCGGGATCTGGATGTCGGCGGCCAGGTTGTAGTCCCACGGGATGCCCGGGATGGTGGTCTGGTAGGCGAAGCCGCCCAGACCCTGATAGTCGCCTCGCCAGAAGAACCCGTTGCTGTAGTTGCCGCCGTTGAAGGCGCCGGTGTTGAAGTTGCCGTAGTTGGCCCATCCGGTATTGGAGTTGCCGACGTTGAAGTCACCGGAGTTGTAGTCGCCGGGGTTGAAGCTGCCGGTGTTGTAGCTGCCCGGGTTGAACGCGCCGGTGTTGGTGTTGCCGGTGTTGAAGAAGCCGGTGTTGTAGTTGCCCGAGTTTCCGATTCCGGTGTTGACCAGGCCGGTGTTGAAGAAGCCCGAGTTGACCAGACCGGTGTTGCCGATGCCGGTGTTGAAGCGGCCGGAGTTCCCGATGCCCCAGTTGCCCTCGCCGGAGTTGAAGAAGCCGACGTTGTTGGTGCCGGAGTTGAACAGGCCGAAGTTGCCGGTGCCGGAGTTGAAGCCGCCGAACCCGGTCTGGGCGTTGCCGACGAGTCCGATGCCGATGTTGCCGTCGCCGGTGTTGCCGAAGCCGATGTTGCCGGTACCGGTGTTGCCGAAGCCGATGTTGAAGTTGCCGGTGTTGCCGAAGCCGATGTTCTGCAGCGCCGCGGTGAGCGCGGGACCGGAGTTGCCGAAGCCCCAGTTCCCGGTGCCGAAGTTGGCGGGGCCGAAGTTGTAGTCGCCGATGTTGCCGAAGCCCCAGTTGAAGCTGCCGAGGTTGGCGCTGCCGAAGTTGAGGCCGCCGATGTTGGCGTTGCCGATGTTGAAATCGCCGAGGTTGGCGCTGCCGATGTTCCAGATGCCGAGGTTGGCCAGACCGGCGCTGAAGGTGGTGGCGTCGGGTCCGTTCTGGAACCAGCCGGCCAGGTTGGTGCCGAGGTTCTGCCAGCCGGAGACGCTCGCCGGTGTCCCGACACCGGTGTTGAGGAAACCGGAGATGGCGTTGCCGAGGTTGTCGAAGCCGGACTGCAGCGAACCGTAGTTGAAGAACCCGGAGTTGCCGAGTAGCCCGGTGGCGAAGTTGAACATCCCGGAGTTGCTGCCGAAGTTCTGGAACCCGGACGCAAGGCCACTGCCCCAGTTGAAGAAGCCCGAGGACGGCAGCGGGGTGAGGTTGCCGATGCCCGGCATCGGGCGCAGGTCGAGCAGCGGGAGATAGGCGGGCCCGGCGCCGAACAGGCCCAGCGCGTGGATGACGGTGGAGCCGTCGGGGTTGCCGATGTTGATGTTGATCGCGGGCTGGGCGCCGAAGTTGATGGTGATCGGGGTGGTGGGCGGGGCGCCCGGGCCGCCGCCGTGGATGTTGATCGGGCCGATCGGGGCGATGACCGTGCCGGACAGGATGGCCAGGTCCAGGGTGCCTCTGGCGTCGATCCGCGGGATGTTGATGGCCGGGACGCTGATGTCGGTGATGGTGCCGGTGATCGGGATGTTGATCGGCACGTCGACGGTGAGCCAGCCGTTGACGCGCTCGGCGAGGATCGTGTAATTGGCTGCCAGCAGGCCCTGCCCGTCGGCCCGCCAGAAGAAGCCGTTGTTCATGCTGCCGGTCATGAAGCCGCCGGTGCCGAAGTTGCCGGCGTTGGCGATGCCGGTGTTGTAGTCGCCGGTGTTGTAGAACCCGGTGTTGGTGCTGCCGGTGTTGCCGATGCCGGTGTTCAGGGTGCCGAGGTTGAACATGCCGGTGTTGTAGTCGCCGGGGTTGGCCATGCCGGAGTTGAAGTTGCCGGTGTTGAACAGGCCGGAGTTGAAGAAACCGGCATTGCCGATACCGGTGTTGTTGGTGCCGGTGTTGCCGATGCCCCAGTTTCCGGTGCCCGAGTTCCCGATGCCGACGTTGCCGGTTCCGGAGTTGAAGAAGCCGATGTTGAAGCTGCCGGAATTGGTGCCGCCGATGCCGATCTGGTTGTCGCCGGACAGGCCGATGCCGAATCCGCCGGTGCCCATGTTGCCGATGCCGAAG
>NZ_JCALCF010000050.1:0-19936 GCF_059812185.1 Mycobacterium sp. NGS67 | reverse complement strand
GCGGTCGACCTTCTTCGCCGCCAGCGCACCGAAATTGAATCCACTCTGGGTCACCGGGCGATGGGTGTGGCGGCCTGCGAGGTCCTTGACGAGCTGGCCGCGGTGATCGCGACGGTGACTGACAAGGTGCCGGCCGACGCCCCGATCACCCGCACCGGAATCATGGAATACGGAGATCAGGCAATTGCGGCAATGAGATTGGTGCAGAGTGTGTTTGACAAGCTGGACGAGATCCTCAAACAGGGTGGCGCCGATATTTATCAGCGCCGCCAACCGCAGATACGGCTGATCGACCGCATCGAATCAGAGGGCTACGCCGTCGACAGCTCAGACTTCACGACGGTGAGCGACGCCAAAGTCTATGCAGCCACGGATAACTGCGACGCGGCGGCCCGCATACAGCTCGACGCCGAGAAGATCACCCGCGCCGAGCAAGCCCGCCTCTACCAGGATCGGTTACAGCGCGTCGAATCCTCCATCGAGCGGGCCGAAGAAGAATACGCCCAGCAGATACGCCAACTCATCACTGCGTTCGAATAGCCAGTTCCTCCGGCTTGTCCGAAAGGTGTTGGCTATTCGCTTCTTTTCTCCGACACCGCAGCATGTAGACCTTCGGCCAGGTCCTGCGCGGTCAACTCGCGTAACCGTTGCAGCTGCTCGTCGGTGACGTCGAGGTCCTCGGCGGCCAGCAGCTCATCGAGTTCGGCGTTGTCCAGGCGGTCGTTGCGGTGATCGCGCGCCTTTTCCACGAGGTTGCGCACGAATCCGGCATTACCGAGTACGTCGATGCCGCGGATGAGATCACCGTCCTCGGTGAGCTTTTCGTCGGTGTAGAACCGTTCGAAGTCGCCGCGCAGGACCTCGACGGCCGCGTCGGTAGTGGTGTCGTCGTCCTCGGCGACCATCAGTTTGGTCAGTTCGACCAACTCGGGCGGGGTGTAGCTGTGGAACTCGATCACCGTCGAAAACCGCCGCCGCAGACCCTGATTGACCTCCAGCATGCGTTGGGTGGCCTTGGCGTATCCGGCGCCGAACACCACCAGCTCGTCGCGGTGATTCTCCATGTAGAGCAGCAGTGTGTTGATGATCGCGTTGCCGTACGGGTCGCCGGTGGAGTAGCCGCGTTCGTGCAAGGTGTGCATCTCGTCGAAGAACACCGCCCCTCCCAGGGCTGCCTCCAGCATCTCCTCGGTGTTCTTCTCGGCATCGGCCATGAAGCGGCCCAGCAGTTTGGCGCGGCTGGTCTCCACCACCAGCGGTTTACGCAGCACCTTCAAACCGCACAGCTGTTTGGTGAATGACCGTGCCACCGAGGTCTTTCCGGTGCCGGGCGGGCCGAGCAGCAGCGTGTGCCGCGAGGTCACCGGCACCCGCAACCCCACCTTGGCCCGGGCCAGGTTCACCTTCGTCGTCGAGCGGATCCGTTTGATCTCCCGCTTGGCCTGGGCCATGCCCAGCATCGCGTCCAGTTCGCCCTGGCCCTCGAGCAGATACTGGGAGGCTTTCTCGGCGTCGCGGGCGATCTCGGCGTCCACCCGGTTCGGGGCGCTGACGGGATCCCACGGATCGGTGCGTGCCTCAATGGTTTCGGGGTCGGTCAGCACCAGCCGCCGGGTAGGGTCGTCCATCGCCTCGCGGGCGGGCGCGAACTTCGGGTCCCGCGAATACACCCGGCGCAGCAGCTGTGAGGCTTCGTCCTCGCGGCCCAGATGACGCAGGCACATCGCCTGGGTGTAGAGCACCACCGTGGCCGCGGCGGGCACCCGGTCCTCGGCAGCGGCGGCGACCTTTTGTCCGCGGCGAAAGGCGTCCTCGAACACCCCCAACGAGGCCAGCGCGGTGGTGGCCATCGCGGTCGCCGCGCACTCGTATGCCGGGAGCATCCACTGCTTTTCGACCGGAAACAGGCGCAGCACATCGGTCCAGCGTTGGGTGCGAAAGTGCAGCAACCCCGCCACATAGCTGTGGGTGTCCGCCTCGAACGGATCAGCGGGTACCCGCGCCGCGCTGAGCAGCTCATCGGCCTGGCTGTAGTGCTGGGCACCGATCAGCGCGGCGGCGTAGGCGCAGCGCAGCGAGAACACCGAAGACACCGGCAGCGCCAAGAAAAGCCCATCGAACACCGTGGGCCGGAAATCGGCCCCGAGCACTCCGAGACGGCGCACTTCCCAGCCGAAGGTTTCCGCGGCCGCCCATGCCCCGGCCAGCACGTCGAGGCTGTCCTCACCGGCCAGCAGTCGCCCCAGCCAGCCGTCACAAACGCCGGGGTCAGCCTGGGTTGCTGACCGGAACATCTCAGCGGCCACCGTCGCGTTATGGCTGGGCACCAGCCCGCCGACAGCGATACCGGAGGCCAACAGCCCACGGCGAAACGCGGTGCGCGCCGCAGACTCCGTCGTTGTCATGGTGGCCTTTAGATTAGGCCGCGCGCCGGGGTTTCACGGTGACCTGGCGGCGTTCTTCGGTGACGTCGACGCGGAGCCGGTCAGAAATTGCCCAGGTCCGCAGCACCGCGTGATCAGGCCCGTCCTGCTCCAGATGGACATCGGCGCTGCTGGCCGACTCCGCAGACACGGTGCGCACGGTGACCACTGCGCAGGAGGGCGTCGGGCCCTCGGTGTCATCGAAGATCACCATGACCCGCTGCCCTGGCAGCGAGGGGTGGGCGGCCAGTGCGGCGGCCTCGATGACCTGCAGGCCAGCGGCGAGGACTTCTCGCCATTGTTGCGGGCGGTCGGTGCGCACCAGCACCTGGTATCCGGCGGCGGCCGCGCGGCGCGCGATCGCGACCGTCAACGCCAGCTCGCCGGCGACCGTCACATCGGCCGTCCCGGTCGGGGCGCCCAGGTCGACCAGGAGCGGGTGCCCGGTGGCCGTGGCGCCGATGATGATGCCGGTGGCGCCGATCGGTGCCCGCAGCTCCTCGTCGTCGACGATGTCGCGCGCGGGCACAGCGGCCGGCGTCTCGGCGTGGATCAGGCTGGTGCGCATCGCGACGTCGTGGCGTCCCGTCCACGGGTTCAGCCCCGTCAGCGGCGCCTCGGCCAACGGGTAGCCGGTGTGGTAGCGCACCGCCACACCCACGGTGGTGGCGCCATCTGGGCCAGGTCGCAGCTGGATGCTGACGACCGTCGCCTCGGTGTCGGGAGCCCACAGCCGGTCGATGTTGGCGGTGGTGATGTCGGCCGGTGACATCCAGTAGGTCTGCACGTAGCCGCCGGCGTGACGTAACCGTGCCCAGCCGCGCTGCATCGCCCCCGGATCGGTCCCGGCCAGCAGCGCCTCATCGGCGGCCCGGATCTGGGCGGCATCGAGCACCCGCGCGCCGAGGCGCAGACGGTTCAGCTCGTGGGCCACCCACTCCGCGGCGGCCGCCAGGGTAGCGGCCACCGACTCCCTCCACACGATCGCGCGGGCGCTTGCCGTGGCGTCCAGGCGTATCACCAGCCAGGTCCGGCGTTGCCCGACCGCGGGATGATCTCCCACCATGCCGGAGTACACCTCCGCGTACGGGTGGTGCGTTTTGCCCGCGCGCCGCGATCCCGCGCTGAGGACATCGATGCCGGCCAGGGTGACATCGAATTGGCGCAGTGCGCCGGCCAGTGTTGTCAGCGGCAGCGACGTCATCGACACCGCGCGCGGATAATCCAGCACCGAGGGGCTGTGCGGCTGGCCGTCAACAGCGATCACGGCGACCAGATGCGTTCCCACCGCGCGGATTCCGACCGGACCGGCACCGAAAGCGCGTTCGTGATCGTCGAGCTGCCCCGCCGGGGCGCCCTGGTGGGTCCGGTGCGCCCGCAGCGCTCGCCACGCCAGGGTCAGCAGCGGAGCTCCACGCCAGCACAGCAGCGCCGCCACACTGGCCAGCACTGCGACCGCCAGGGCTGTCCACCAGCCGGGCCTGCCCGCCAGGGCCACACCAGCGCCCAACAGGGCCACGTCGACGACGAACACACACACCAGCCGCGCCCACCCCAGCGCCAGCCCCAGAGGGAACGTGGGGGTCATGACCGCGGCCCTTTGCGGATCAGGGCCGCCGAACCGAGGATCACCGAACACAGCATCGCAATCCCGGTCACCCCGCCAGCGGCCACCCACACCGGGGTCAAATCGCGGCCCACCTTCGGCGGCGGCAGCACCAGCGGCGCCGACAAGCGTTGCGGGCCAACAGGTTCGCCCGCCGGAATGTCGAACGTCAGCGCTGCCACCGGGTCCACGATGCCGTGGCCGATCTGGTTGTCCACCCCGCGCGCCGGTGCCCGCGCGGTGGCCAGCAGTCGGTTGATCACCTGATGAGCGGTCAGCTGCGGGTATTTCGCGCGCACCAGGGCGGCCACACCGGAGACGATGGCCGCCGAGAACGACGTGCCGGCCTGGGGCACCAGCGAATTGTTGCGGCCTTCCAGCGCGTTCATCAGGCCGTCGTCGCGCGCCGACAGGCTCTCGATGTCGGTGCCCGGCGCGGCGATCGACACCCACGGCCCGGCCACACTGGATTGCACCGGCGCGCCGCTGGAATCCACCGCTCCCACCGTCAGCACGTAATCGGAGAACCACGCCGGGGCCACCACGGTGGAGACCTGCGCCCAGTCGCGAGGATCGTTGGGAGTCAACGGGTTATAGATCGGATTCTGTTTGCAGTCGTTGCCGCCCTCCTCCCCGACGTTGCCGGCGGCGGCCACGATCACCGCGTTACGCTCCACGGCCGCATACCGGATCGCCGCACCCAGATCGCGCTGGTCGATGATGTTGGTCGACGGCATGCAGGACACCTCGGAGATGTTGATGACTTGGGCGCCCAGGTTGGCTGCGTGCACGATGGCCCGCGCCATCGTGCGGATATCCCCGGCCTTGCGCCGGGTGGCCGGGTCCTGATTGCCGGCGAACGCATCCTTAGGGCTAAAAGCTCTGGAACTCTGCCGGATCGAGATCAGCTCAACCTCGGGTGCTAGCCCGGAGAAACCGTCCGCCGCCGCCGGCGGCGGTGGGGGCGGCGGGGCGGGCGGCACCGGGGTCGGCGGCGGGTCCTCGGCTGGCGAGGGCGCCTGTGGTGCCGGGGCACCCGGCATGGTGCGGGTGCCGAGCCCGGTCGGCACGATCGCCGGTGCTGTCGCGGGCGCCGGCCGCCAGGCGGCTCCTTCGGGCGGCGGCGGCGGCGGAGGCAGCTGCACCGTCACCGTTTGCGGCGGCGGCGGCGGTGGCGGCGCTTCGGTGGTCGGGACTGTGTCAGGGCGGCGAGGCTGGCGCGGCGGCGGCAGCGCGGTTTTGCCGTCGTTGGGTTGGGCGGCGATCAGCGAGGCCACGATGGTGCCGTGCGCGTCGCAGTCGGTCAGCCCATCTCCGCCGGCCTCGACGTAATCGCCGCCGCCGGTCAGGTTGGTCAGCCGCGGATGCGGACTGACGCCGGTGTCGATGACCGCCACTTTCACCCCGGCACCGCGCCCGAAGCGCCACGCCTCGGCCACATCGAGCATGTCCAGGAAATGCGGCTGGACCCGGTAGTCGGTGCCGGGCAACGTGCCGACCCGGGTGCAGTAGGTGCCCTGGCGCATCGGCTGATCCGGGCCCGGCGGCCCATCGCCGGGCAGCGCCCCCAGGTCGATCTCGGGCGGTGCGACCGCTGAGGCCGGCGGGGCCACCCACAACGCCGCCACACCCGCCACCGCAAGGGCCGCCGCGGCGGCGATCATCGTGTCCCGTCTCAAGGGTCTCACCTCCACCGCTACCGGTACCGGATCGCGGCCAGGACACCCATCAGCCAAAACACCAACGGGAAGATCGCGGTCAAACACACGTACTCGATCCACTCCACCACCTTGCGGAACGGCGGGGTGTAGAAGCGCCGGGGCACCACCACCGCGGCGATCAAACCGGCGACCGGCACGGCCACGATCACCGACACCCCGATCAGCAGTGCCGGCAACGACCACAGACCCAGCACGTAGCGCCCGGCCACACCGATCACCACGGCGACAGCGGCCAGCGCCAGGATCGTCGCCTGCCACCGGTCGGTGAAGGAGCGGCCCCGCAGCAGCACCGCGACCGCGACCAGGCCCGCCACCACCAGCGGCAGAACGCGCCGCGGCGCGTGCGGATCGCACATCCCCACACAGCACACCACGATCAGCGCTGCGGTGGCCACGAGCAGCCCGCTCAGATGCGCGCGCGCGCGATCGGCGGACACCGTCACATCGCGCACCGAATCCGGGCCGTCCAAGGTGGCCAAATGTCCGCTGGCCACGACTTTTGTCGACGGCAAATCTGGGCGGGTTTCGAAAATCCAGCGGCCGGTGGACGAGGGAAACACCGGTAGCCGGATCCCGCTGGCCAGCCGCGCGATCGTGGGCGCCAGATGCATGCCCACGATCGACACCAGCAGCAGCACACCGAGCAGGATCGGCGCTGAGGTCACCAGTGTCATCCGCACCACCGCGACCACCGCGCCGGCTAGCCCCAGCGTGATGACCGCGGTGCCCAATGCGACGTGGCGGCCGGTGAAGCGGACCGCCAGCACTGCGGCAGCTACCGACGCGGCCAACCCTAACGCGGCATGCGGTGCCCCCACCGGGCCCGGAGCCGCACTAGCGGCGCCGATCGCCGCGGGGACCATTCCCGTCCACAGCAGCGTGTCCCCTACGGCGCGCGCCGGCGCGCTTGGGTGTTCGCGGACCAAGACGGTCACCGCCGCGATGATCAACACCGCCGCCAGCGCCGCGCTGTAGGGCGCTGCCACCCAGTCCAGATGCCCGTACCGCCATCGGCCCAGCAGTGCCGAAGCCACCAGCACACCGGCGACCACGATGCCCGATCCCACCCGCGCTGCCCACTCAGCGGTGACCCCGGGCCAGCGTGTTTGCAGCTCGCGGGCCACGGCGGAGGTGACGTGCTCGACGACATCGATCCGCGCCTCGGAGTCACTGGCGTGCCGCAGCCACAACCTCGCTCCGTCGGCCACGTCCTGCTCAGTCAGTGACAGGGCCGATTTCAGTGCGCTGCCGTCCATGCGGCATAACGTCCATCGGCCCCGCGACTGCGCTCGCAGCGGGGGTTGTCCCAGTTCCTCGAGGCGCGCGGTGATCAGATCCACCAGCGCCGAGAGCTGCACCGAGACCGGCGCGCCGGCATCGAGGACTACCGAGATCTTGGTGGCTCCGGCGATGACCGCCACCAGAATCCGATCGGGCAGTCCTGCCGCCGGTGTACTCGGCGTGGCTTCGCGCGCCCGTTCCATGGTCATTCGTGCAGCGCTCCGGCGGTGGCAAATCCCTCACTTAACTGGGCCGCCAGTCGCATCAATGCTTCCTGGGTGTCTTTGCGCAGTGCCGGGAAATCCAGGGTGGGGGCATCGCGCAGGTGCGGATCCCAGGGCACTGTCAGGACCGCCTTGACGCGCTTGCTGAACGTTTCGTTGACGTAGGTCAGAAGTTTCGGTGTCGCGCTGCGGTTGGCGTCGTTGAGCACGATCACTGACCGGTGGAGCAGCTCATGGCCGCGCCGGGCCGCCAACCAGTTCAGCGTCCTTTCGATCATCTTCGCGCCTTCGACGGTGCACGACCCGATGATCATCAGCGCATCCGAGGACGACAACGCCGCTTTGAACACGTCGCCTTTCATGGCCGCGCAGTCCACCATGGCCAGCTGGTAGATCCGGCGGGTGCGGCTGATGGTGTCGAAGAACGCCTGCTCGTCGAAAGGGAAATCGGTGGCGACGTTTTGATTGCTCGCCAGCACTTCCAGGCGTTCCCGGTTGCGCCCGGTGTAGGGCCGGGTTTTCGGGTGCGTGAGCGCGTCGGCATCGGCCAGGAATTCGCGGACCCCGACCTTCATCTCGGGGTCGATGAACTCGCCCAACCGGCCCGCGGTGTCATCGGCGTCGATCGCGATCACCCCGCCGCCGCGGTGAAAGGCAAACACCGAGCCCACCGCCGCGGTCAGCCGGGTCTTGCCCACCCCGCCCTTCATCGATATCGCGGCGATCTGATAGTTGCCGGGAATGTTGGCGGTGATCCGAGTCGTCCAGTCCCGCAGCATCTTCTCGTGTTTCCCAGCGCCCAGATTCACCAGCGTCCCGGTGGCCGTGTACACGGTTTTGCGCCATCCCATCGTGGCCGGTTCGCGGCGAGGCTTGACGACCGCGTTCGCTTCGATAGGGCGAAACGATGCACCTGATGCCTGCGGGTCTGCTCGAGGCGTCCACCGTTCTGTGGGGTCGATCGCCGGTGACCATTGCTGCGCAGGCGGCACAGGCGCGTGGCGTTCCTCCAGGCGCGGCATCTGTGGGATCGGCGCCGGCGCCGGGCCCGGGGGTGTGGCGGGTGGCTCACCGTCGTGCCGGGGCGCAGTCGCGGGGTTCCACGCCCCACCCGAGCCCCACGGGCCATTATCGGAGCCCGGGTAGGAGTGTCCGGCGCCGCCGTAGGACGGCGCCCGGGAGGGCCCGGGCGGTGGTGGGGCCTGCACCGGTGGCGGCGGCGGTGCTGGGGCCTGCTGCACGGGAGTCGGCGGCGGTGCCCGATGCGTCACCGGCGGCGGCGCGAACAGCGGGGGCCGTCCCGGCGGCGGGTAGTCGCTGGGTGGCGGGGGGTCACGCGGCGGTGGCGGTGCAGTTGCCTGCGGCTCGGGTATCGCAGGGTCGGGCATGGATGCGTCCTCGCTGGGGTCGGGGGCGGGCGGGCTGGGGTCGTGGCGCTCGCCAGTGGGCGGCGGCAGATAGCGTGACCTGAAATCGGAATTGTCCGTCATTTCCTGCCTTGTCGTTGGGCTCCTGCTACTGATCCTAAGGCCCGACTTCTCGCCAAACCACGCCCGATCAACATTTTTTGAGAAATATAACGGTGTTTGCTGAGACCCTGATTGCCATTCTCTAGGTCGGAATCAGCAGCGATTGCTAGACCATTCGTTCGTGGGTGGGCCAGGAGCGCACGGGAACGCTGGCCAGCACCGTGATCAGGCCGTGGCGGATCTGCGTCGCGCCGCCCGGGGCGATCGCCATCCACTCCTGGCGGCTGCCTTGGGCCGGATTGAGCCGGTAGAGCGCGACGCGGCCGGCGGTGGTGTCGCGCAGATTCAGTACCGACTCACTGCCCACAGTTTCGCTATCCACATAGGCCCGCGCGTAGACGCACGCCTCCGCCGCAGGCTCGTTGAGGGCGCGCTCCAGCTCGGCCAGGGCCGCGCCGCGCAGCCCCACCGCCCGCAGCGCTGCGTGCTTGCTGATGGCGCTGCTGCTCGCCTCGCCCTGGGCGGCGACCGCCGCCGTCATCTCCTCTAGTGGCACATTGAGTGCGCTGATGCGCGCGGGCGCCACCTGGTGGACCGAGTCCATCGCGGCGATGACCAATTGCGGCAAAGCGTGTTCGTCCACCGGGGCGCAGTCGTCGATGGTGATGTGCCCGCCGGCGCGCACCGCCGAGGCCCACCGCCCGCCGCGGCGGGACAGCACGATGCGCAGCTGCTCCTCAGGGATCGCCCGCCACGTCGACGGGTCCTCGATCACCACCGTCGGCGCCCAGTTCATCGGCCCGCGTGAGATCAGCACAATGACCTCGACGTCGGGATGGGCCAGCACGCGCATTCGCGCGGCGATATCGGCGCGCACCACCGCGGCCTCATCACAGATGCCCTGCTCGACCAGCACGCCCAAACCGGGATGTGCGCCCACCCAATCCAGCGAGCGGGGCTGGCCACACGGGTGGCCGCGAAGCTCGGGGGCCAACTGGTCGATGCCCAGTAAGGCTTGCAGGAACCACAGACCATCGATGTTGACGGTGATATCTGTCGGCGAATTCTCGGTGCTCATCGGCAAATCGTCGTCTTCAGATGGTGACGACAGCGCGGCGGCACCCTGTGATGCCGCCGCGCTGCTGACAGTAACCGGGCTAGGCCGACATCCACGAGGAGCCGACCTGCCCGTCGGTGCTGTTCATGTTGTGGCCTGCGGCCTGCACCTTCTGGCCGTGGGCGTTGGCTTGCTCGTAGATGACTTGAAAATTGCGGCCGAGCTGGTTGATGAACTCCTGGCAGGCCGTTGATCCAGCACCTCCCCAGAAATCACCGGCGGCCAGCACATCGCGCACGATGGCCTGATGCTCGGCCTCCAGCGCCGCGGCCTGGGCCCGGACCGTGGCGCCGTGGGCGTCGACGTCGCCGAACTGGTAGTTGATC
This sequence comes from Mycobacterium sp. NGS67, assembly GCF_059812185.1. NCBI lineage: Bacteria > Bacillati > Actinomycetota > Actinomycetes > Mycobacteriales > Mycobacteriaceae > Mycobacterium > Mycobacterium sp. NGS67. The sequence continues at coordinate 9,769 of NZ_JCALCF010000050.1, read as the reverse complement.
GACATGGTTGAAGTTTCTCCTGACCTCGATAAAGCGATGGGTGGGGGTTAGCTGCTCAGGATCTGCTGAGAGGCCTGCTCTTGCTGTTCGTAGTTGGCGGCGTCGCGAATCAGGCCGTCGCGCACTCCGTGCAGCATGTTCACGATGTTGCGGAAGGCCTGATTCATCTGGCCCATGGTGTCCAGCGAGGCCGCCGACGCCTGACCGCTCCAGCCCGCACCCGAGATGTTCTGGGAGGACGCGAACATTTTGCGGGCGTCGTCCTCCACTGTTTGGGCGTGGGTCTCGAATCGGCCCGCCATGTCACGCATCGCGTGCGGGTCGGTCATAAAACGCGAAGCCATAATTGGTGCTCCTTTTATTTGCTCAGTGAAATTAGAGTGCAGTCCCTGCGACACTAATTCTATGAGCCGGTTTTGGCCTCCGGCAACGGCGGCGGTGAGCAATTTTCAGCAATTTTTGCCCAGCGCAAATTATCGGCGGCGAAGCACCTTGATCGGCGATCCGTAGCGCGGCCCGCCGGCGCCGTCGCCGCCGCGCGCACCCATCCCGGCCGCCATCGGGGCGCCGCCATACATGCCGCCGGCGGGGGCAGAGGCCGGAACAGCCGACGAAGCCGCCGCCGCACCGCCGGGCGCGGCCACCGGTGTCACCGCCCGGGCCGAACCGACCGATTCGGCGGTGCCCGCCGTCCAGGTCGCCGGCACCGACAATCCACCCAGCGATCCGGCCCGCCCGGCCATCGCTTCTACTTGCGCCCCCACCGAGGAGGCCCCGCCCAATCCCGCCAGGCCGGATCCGCCCACACCGCCCGCGGCACCGGTCGCGCCGCCGAGCATGCCGGGGTTGCTCAGCACCGACATGAACGGACTCAGCAACGACTGGAACTGGCCCAAACCCGAGGCCGGCGACAGCCCGCTGCTCAGCGGCGAGGCAAACCCTTGCAGCACTTGAGGGATGGTGCTGACCAGCTGCGGACCCATCGACAGCATCGTCTGCCCGTCCAGCCCCGCGGGCAACCCCGCGTTGCTGAGCAGGTTCGTCGACTGCTGACCCGCCGCGTTGCCCGCGGACTGGCCCAACGCCGCGCTCTGGGCGGCCAGCCCGACCGGGTCGGAATTGGGCAGCGGCGGGGTGAACGGCACCAGCGTGCCGGTGACGCCGGCGGCGTCGGCGGCGAAGCCGTACAACACTGTGCTGTCTTGGGCCCACATCTGGTCGTAGTGGGCTTCGTTGGCCGCGATCGCCGGGGTGTTGAAGCCCATGAAGTTGGTGGCGACCAGGGTGGCCAGCTGCGCCCGGTTCTGGGCGATCACCGGTGGGGGAACGACACCGGCGCGAGCGGCTTCGAACGCGCCTGCCGCCGCCGAAGCCGCCGCCGCCGCGGCCTCGCATTGTCCGGCCGTGGCCATCATCCACACCGCGTAGGGGGCGGCGGCCAAGGCCATCGAGATCGACGACGGACCCAGCCATGCCGTGCTGGTCAGCGCTTCGATCACCGCCTGGAACGCGCCGCCTGCCGAGCCCAGCTCGGCGGCCAGGGACTGCCAGGCCGCCGCAGAGGCCATCAACGGCCCCGACCCGACGCCGGCATACATGCGCCCGGAGTTGTACTCGGGCGGCCCCCCGTAATCGACCATCAGTGGCTACGGCGCGAAAAGCGCTTAGACCATCGCCACGGCGTTGATGGCCTCAGAGGCCGCATACGTGGCCGCGGAGGTGCCCATGGTGGTTACGAACATCTCATGGATCACCGAGCCGATCGCCTGGGTGACCTGATAGACCCCCGCGTGGGTACCGAACGCGGCCGCCAGCAGCACCGAGGTGGGCTCCGGCGCCGGGGGCACCACCCCGAGCGTCGGGGCCGCCCCCGCCGCGTTGCCCGCGGCCACCGCTGAGCCGATCGAGGCCAGTCCCGAGGCTGAGGACTCCAGCCCCGCCGGTAACGCCGTGACAAACATGCACCCTCCCGAAAACGCGACGAACGTACCAATCTATTGACTTGAGTCTAACGGTGCCGACGTCCCTACGTCTGGGTCACCGCGGATCAATTTTGACGACTTCAGTGTCCGCGACCTGCACGTATATTCCCGCTTCGCCCGATTCGGCGCTATTCATCAGGAATCCGCGGCCCGGGATCATCGGGTGGCCCCTCCATTTGTGCTGCACGAAGCCGGCGTCGGGATCGGAATCCATGATCAGCAGCGAAGCAGACGATTGCCGCAGCGCCCGCAACATCGGATTAGCTCCGGTCCCCGAGCTGAAGGAGCCGAACGCTTGGGTGTAGATGATGTGGAAGCCGACATCGCTGCCGACCTGCACAAATGGCTCCATAACCGCCAGTGGCGAGTCGAAGCCCGCTGGTATGCGCTCAGCGTCATCGATCACCAGGAAGATCTCGGGCCCCTGCCAACTGCGCGCCATGATCTGGCCGCCACTGTCGGGATCATCTTGGGGCAGCCGCGCGGCCAGCACGCTGGCCAGCTCCGCCATCCTGTTCTTCACGCCGTCCACGGTGGAGGCAAAGCGGTACACCCCAGCAGGGCCCAGCACCGCATGCAGCTGGCGGCGGGGATCGACCAGCCATACCTGCGCCGCCGGACGGCCCCGCTCCTCGCCCGCTCCGTCCAGGGAGTAGTGGCGGGCGATCTCGGACAGGACCGTCGCGCACACCGTCGTGCGCCCACACTTGGCCTGCCCGGCGATCACCAGATGGCTATCCGTTTCGAAAAACACCGGGGACTCGGTCTCGCTGAGCGCCCACACGATCGACGAGGGGTAACGCGCGTCGCCGCGCGCCCGCGAACGCAACGATGCCGGCGACAGCCGGGTCGGTAGGCGGCGCACCCTGGGCGCCGCGGTGAACCCGCTCGCGACCCGGCTCACCACCTCGGCCACGCTGCGTGAATCGAAATCCTCTGCCGCGCTGGCCGCCATCGCGGGCCGGGCCATCAGGGTGTGCAAACCGCCTGGCTCCGAACCAGACTGCACGTAGTTCTGCGCGATCATCCCGCGGCCCGGCCGATCCGCAGGGATGGCCGCAGCCAGCCGCGGCTTCGGTAAGTCCGTGACATCATGAATCTCGTTGGGACGTAGCCACACCCGCGACCCGAACGCGCCGCGCACGTGGATTCGCAACTCAGCGGGCCGGTTCACGGCGGCCACCACGTGAATGCCGAAGGTTGGGCCCTCGAGGATGAGCCGGTCCACCGTGTCCATCAGTGCCTCATAGGCGTGGTTGAGAGCCCCGTAGTTGTCGATGACCAGAAACACATCGCCATAGCCATCAGCGGGGACCTCTGCGTCCTCCTGACCAGACTTGCGCCGCCGGAACACCTCCATCGACATCACCCCGGCTTGCTCGAAGCTGCGTTTGCGGCTTGCCAGCAGCTCGGCCATCTCCGCAACCGTGCGTCGCACCCCGTCGCCGTCGAGGGCCTGCGCGACCGCACCGACGTGCGGCAGACCCGCCACCGTCGCCAGCGCCGCCGAGGAGAACGCCAAACAGTAGAACTGCACCTGCTCGGGAGTGTGGGTCATCGCCGCCGCGCAGATCAGATCCTGCAGGGCTGTGGTTTTTCCCGACCCTTGAGCGCCCACGATCACCACGTTGGCGCCCGGGCCTGACACGTCGACGACCAGCGGGTGCTGGTCATGCTTGAATGGCCGGTCCACCAGCCCGATCGGGAACACCAGGTTCGGGCGTGCGGCATATTCGGTGTCCCACCGGCGCCCCAGAAACGTATCGACGAGCCGCTCGATGGTCCACGGCGCATCTAGGGGAGGCTGCCACAGCCGGTAGGGCTCAAACCGGACCCGGCGCAGCTCGTCGATGATCACCCGGCCCACCTGCGGGCGCATCAGCGCACTATCGGCCGCCTCGGCTTCGTGCTCATCTCGCGCCGGCTCCTCGACACTGTCCTGCGCCGGGTCTTCGTCGAAGTCATCAGGTAGCGGCAAGGGAGTGAAATCGGTGCCGAACAGCTGCGGAGCGAAATAGTTCACCGCCGCCGGCACAGCATCCTCACCGGTGGTGAAATCCTCGGTGCCCGGCTTGCGGTACTCGCGCCACAGATACTCCCCCTGAAACCTCACCAGCGAATCACCCACCGCCAAATACGCCTGGCCATTCTTGGGCAGATGTATCGCATTGGGCACCCCGACGAGCGCCGCATCGCTCTTCGAATTGAGCGCCAGCGGTATCTTGTAGCCCATATTGTTGATCAGCTTCTCGGCGCGGTTGCCGAGCTCCTGGCTGGCCATCAGCAGATGCACCCAGTACGCGCGGCCCTGACGGCACAGCTGAATCAGCACCTCGTCGATATCTGCGGCGATCCGGTACAACTCGGCGAACTCATCGATCACCACCATCAGCACCGGCAGCGGCGGCAGCGGATCAGCATCTCCGCGCGCCAACTGATCGGCGCGCTTCATGTTGTACATATTCGCGTCGTCGGCCTCAGCCAAGTCGCACAACGCTTTTCGGCGCGCGATCTCCCCCCACAGCGCTTCGACGAAGCGGCCGAGCAGGTTCTGGTCCTCTTCCAGGTCGGTAATGATCTGCGCGACATGCGGAACACCGGCGAATGGCTTAACCCCAGCGCCGCCTTTGAGGTCCGCGAGCAGAAACTGAAGATTCTGCGGCGGATGGCCCAACATCAGCGACTCAATCAACGCCCGCAGCATCGTCGTCTTGCCCGAACCGGTGGTGCCCACCATCACCCCATGCGGGCCTATCCCACCTTCAGCCGACTGTTTCAGATCGAGAAACAGCAGCTCGTTGTTATCGGCGCGGTTGCCGATCGGCACCTTCAACCGTTGCGCCGAGTTATTGATGTCGCTGCGCGACTCCCACAACCGCTCGAAATCAATATTGGCCGGATCATCAATCCCGTAGTGCGCCAAAATGTCTCGCGCCATGAACCGAGACGCCGCATTCACCTCGATCGACTCATAAGCCTCAGCCAGGCGCCAGCGCGCCATCCGCTCAGCGAACACCTCAGCCTCATCGCGGCTCATCTGATCAGCCACCGCAAAAAACTGGCGCGCATCCGGCAAGGCATCCCAGGTCTTCGGGTCACGCGGCACCGCCGTCACCACGGCGTCCTCCCGCACATGCAGCACCCGCGCCGGCTCGGCGCACGCCGGCACCTCACCGCAGCCGCGCAGATCGAAAAACGTTATCCCACTGACCCCCGCGGAGTTGCCCAACACCTCCCAGCCACCCTCGACATCACACACGATCACCGTGTGCGGCAGCGGATCGATCGGGGTCTTCATCAGCTTATGCCTGCTCACAAACTCCCCGCGGCCCCGCAACCCCATCACATCGGCCTGAGCCTCCACAAAATCGGTCACCGACCCGTACACCATCCGCACCGGCCCCGCGCCATCCTCGATCACCGGATCCCCCACATGCGGCAGCCACTTCACCCAATCCCACTCGGGCACATCAGCGGTGACCACCACCAGCCGCAGATGATCCGGGCCGTGCCAAAACACCAACTGGCACAAGACCGCCCGGATCAACGCCAATACCCGCTCTCGCGGACCACGCAACTCATAGCCCGGCTCGACCATCAGCGACACCAACGCCGGAACCCCGTAGGCCACGGTCTGATACCGCACGAACTCCTGCAACACCTTGCCGGTGACCGGCTCGAGCTCGATATCACTGGGCATATCTTCAGGCTCTCTGAACACCGCGGCCGCCGACTCCTGCAAGTCGGTCATCCCGACCCCGACCCGCACGACCCCAAACCAGCTGTCGGCGCCGCCATCGGCGGTGCGCTCCCACATCCGCACCCCACCCAACGCCGACTCCAGCGTCTGCGGCGCCGGGTGATACCAGCGGTAATGCTCCCCCAAACGGTCCGCGGCCGCCGCCACCATGTCGCGCTTCTCATCAATCGTCAAGCAGTACCGGGCGCGCAGCGCATCCAACTTCGCGCGCGACATGTCCTGAGAACCCCGCCCGCTGAACAACATCGCGAACAAACCCCCGACCATCATGATCGGAAACAGCGACCCCGCACCGGTAAACGAGCGAGCCCCGCCGGCGAAACTCATCCACACCATGCCGCCCACCATCGCCATCAACCCGATGACCAACGCCACCGACCACAACGGCTTACCCTGCGGAACAGGCACTCTCACCGGCGTCGGCAACTCAACTTCCACCGACCGCAACGACGGCGGCTCGGCTGGCTTCTGACGCGCGAACGCATACTTCACTTCGGGACCTCCAACTGTCCAGGACTCAGATCCACCGGCAAACTGTTGTGGCGCACCAACGCATCCGCACGGGAAAGCACCGGGCCCTGAGCCAGCAGACGCAACACCAGCCACGGCGCGGGGCTGGGCCCAAAGCTTTTCGGGTCCAACCCCAACGCCCGCAACGTGTCATCTTCGCGCGGGATCCCGAACCGCACCCCCGACTCCGAGACCCACCACAGCGACTCCGCCGTCACCGACGACACCGAATTGCCCGTCGACACCACATAATTGGCGAACCCCGGCCCGAAGAACACCCGATCGGCCTGCACCGCCGACTCCGGACCCTTCACCAACTCCACAACCTGATCGACATGTGCCTCAGCGACCGGGATACTCGCCCCGGCAATCAGCGCCGTGCTCGCCGCCGACTCACCCACCACACGCTGCCACTGCCAGCACGCCACCGAATTGAGCGCACTGTCCACCAGATGCACCGGAGAGACCGGAAACGCCGACAAATCAAGCGACTTGACCACCGGTAACTTCGCCAGCACCGTCCCAGCCACCACCGGCGCCGAAGCCCCCGCGTTCTGCAACACCTGCGCCACCACCGGCGAGATCGGCTGAATACCGTCGGCCAGCACCACCGAATACGCCGTCTGCCCACCCACCTGTGGAGTCGCCACCACCGCACCCACCGGCCCCGGCGCATCAGCAAACCGCGCCGCCGAACCCGCAGCCGGAATCACCGGCACCGACAACTCCGGACCCACCGGCACCGCATCCAACAACGCCCGGCTCATCGGCCGCGCCGCAGCCAGCGCATCCTCACCCACCCCCAGCGCCAACAACACCGCCCGCGCGCCCCGGTTAATCAACGACCGCCGACCGTCACGGATCAGCCACACCTGATCGCCGAAGCGGCGCACCAGCGCCTCCTCAGCCCCCAGCACATGGCGGCGTACCCCCAGATCCGGTTGCCCATCAATGACCGTCACAGCCACCGGCTCGGGCGCCCCCGCCCCGAACGCCTTGGTGATCTCATCGCACACCAGCCACGACGAACGCGCCGGAGACACCGGTGACATCTCCTGCGGTGCCCCCGGAATACCTACCAACGCCCCGCGCGGACGCGCATCGATTTCGCTGCGCCGCACCCGATCCGGCGTCGCCGGCTCCCCCGCGATCAGACGCGCTGACGCCAAATTCAACGCTGGATACAGCTTTTCGCCCACGCGCACATACAAAGCACCCGAATTCTGATCCGCCAGAATCCGCGACGTCCCCGCCGAACTTGCCGGACGCACAAACGACCAAAACAGCGCGCCCAGACACAGCACCGCCGTCAAAGTCACCCCGGCCAGCACCGCCATCGACTGCCGGCGGCCCGGCTCGGTCTCCATCCGCACCCGCCGGCGCGTCATCGCCAACACCGCTCGCCGGGCCATGAACATGTGCCCCGAGACCTGAAGGCGTGTCGACAGCCCCAACCCACGGCCACGCGCAGAAGCCGCCGCTGTCGCTTCATCGGCCGAATCAGCCATCCCAGCAATGCCTTTCGATTATGTCCGACACATTCACAGACCTCCCCCACCCACCGAGGCTAGTCTTCGCAGCCGGACTGCATCCGCTGTAACAATCACATCGGATCGACGAAGGGTGACATTCCCCAGAACACCATGCCCGAGGGAAGTCGACGAACGAGGGGACGGTGTTCTGCCCTCGTCCTTGCGGTCCAGATAAGGTGCACCAAGACCGCTCGCTCGTGCAGTCCACTCAGTGCAGCGGGCACGATCACCGCGATTGTCGCGATCCGCCTCTGGCAGTTGGCATATGGTGAGACAACCGATGTGGTAGAGCCGGCGAGTGCCCGACGACGTCGCCGAGACCCGTGCTTGCCACATCCTGTTGAGCTTCACCGCTTCATCTCCGCCCCGTACAGCAAGACCGCTTCACGCATAACGAGCGCAACGCTGTCGCGCTGTCCGCGGCACATAACCGAGGCGCCCTTCACCCACTGGCACAGCGCGGAATCTACGGCCCCGACAGCCTCGACGGCCTCGGCCCAGCCGGCGTCGTGTTCGCCGGCGCCGAGTCGACTCACCGTGTGCTCAAGCCAAGCCAACGGCCGCGGGTGTTGGGAAGCGGTATAGATCAGCGCGCTCAGGGGCCTCTCGGCGATCTCACGCCACAACCCATTCTCGTCAAAATCCACAGGAGCAACCGCCAACCGAGGGACATCGGGTGACATGGCCGTCAGAAGGCTGTTCGCCAAGGCTCTCGCCTCGCTAGCCGACATCAGCGGAAGCAGCTCTTCAACGCGCACGGCTGGGCGTGACCGCGCTATCTCCTCTATTCTCGCGACCACGACGGGCATGAAGGTCATCAACGACGCCGCCAAATACACCGGCCACCAATGTTTAATCGTCCCGTCGAACAACAGTTGAAATGTCTCTCCGAACGTCGCCGACATTGGTCAAACCGCCTCGTGTCCAATGATTTTCAAGGAACTGATCGCAAATGTTGCGTCCACCGGGTCGGTGCCTTCGCCACCGCCGCGACCCGACCCGCCCCCCAGCGGCGCCGTCGAGGTCGGCGAAGTTCCAGGGTCGCCAAACAAGCCCGGCAAGCACCCGGTACAGACCAACGCGGCGCGGCCGCCGCTGGGTCTGCTGGTGGACGCGAGGTGAATCGGATCAGCATCCGAATACGTGACGCGAGAATGTGTTTGATCGGTTTCACAGCCGGTAGGACTCCCCGCCGTGCGGGAACCCGCCCCCGTTGGTCGCGATATGGACATGGTCCATATGGTTCTGCGTCGGCGAACCCCGATTCTCCATCAGACTCGACGACCCATCCGGGTTGTGGATCGTCTGCTGCCAAATCACGTGATTGATGTTGAACTGGCCCCGGTGCGCCATCGCGAACCGCATCACCGCATCACCGAGCGCCTTGCCGTGCGCCGAGGTCGGATCGGGAATCATCACGTCGATCGCCTGGCCATTGGGATGCCACTTCAGCGAATCCGGGCGGACCCCGCCAATCGTGCGGATCTCGGGGAACGCCGCCGACACCGCGCGGGCCGCCAAAATAGTATCGCGCTGCAGCCCCTTCTCCGAGGCCACACCCGGACCCAGCTGACCGCCCACCGAACGGCCGACCACACCACCGGTCGAGCCGACGGCGCCGCCCACACCGCCGAAGCCGCGGCCCATCAACGAGGTCGGTAACCCGGCCAGGCCACTCAAACCACTCAACCCGCCCCCGCCACCACCCAGCGACGGGATCGAACCCATCCCCGACAGCACCGAGGACAACCCGCCCATCCCGCCGCCGCCCATTCCGCGATAGCCCATCGCCAACTGCCGCAACCGCAACGCCAACACCCGGTTCTGCTCCGTGGTGGCCTGCACCTGGCGCTGCATCGCCGCCAAATGCTCCTCCATCGTCGCCACCACCAACCGCACCCCCGCCGGTGACGACGCCAACGGCCCCGCCGCCGCCCCGGCTACCCGCGCCTGATCCCGAATCGCCCCCGCACCAGCCCGCCCCG